>DASQJK010000205.1:0-11703 GCA_035631095.1 Thermoanaerobaculia bacterium | reverse complement strand
AACGCCACGAGCCCGGCCGCGAGCGCGGCGCCCGCGAGCCAGCGGTTCGCGGAACCCGCGAAGCTGCGAGCCGGTTCGAGCGCCGCGTGAGACGCGGGTATGAGGTAGAAGCGGCCGACCACCCGCCCCGCGGCGTCGCTCACCGGAGTGGAGGGTGCCCGGATCAGGATCCGGGCTCCTCCCCGGGAGGGCGAGTCGACCTGAAGCGCGCCGCCGAAGATCCGCGCGATGGTCGCCCCGGCGAGACCGGGGGAGCGCGCGGCGACTCTTCCTTCTTCGTCGAGGACGACGATCTCTCTTCCGGCGGCCGCGGCCGCGCGAGCGACGGCGCTGCGGGCCATCTCCGTCGCCCACGACCCCGCGCTGCGGTACGCCTCCTCCAGCGCGCGCCGCACCGGTTCGGCGGACTGAGTCATGTGGCGTTCGCTGACGAGGACGTTCTCGAGGCGGTGGAGCTCGATGCGCGTGACGCGGGCGGAGAACAGCGCGAGGGCGGTCAGAACAGCAGCGAGAACCGCAGCCGTCGCGGCGAGAAGGCGGGCGCGAAGAGTGCGCATCACGAAGGCAGGTCGGCGAGCTTGTAACCGACTCCGAACACCGTCACGAGGAGCGGAGGACTGCCCGGCGTCTCGATCTTGCGGCGCAGGCGCATGACGTGCGCGTCGATGGTGCGGTCGAGCCCCTCGTAAGAGGATCCGAAGGCGCGTTCGACGAGCTCTTCGCGGGTGAAGGCGCGGCCGGGGGAGCGCGCCAGCGCGGCGAGCAGCGCGAATTCCGCTGGAGGGAGCTCGACGGGCCGACCGCGCACGATCGCCTCGCGGCGGCCCGGATCGACGACCACGTTGGCCGTCCGGAGCAATCCGGGAGCCCGCTCTGCCGCGCGGCGGGTGCGCCGAAGCACCGCCCGGATCCGGAGCATGAGCTCGCGAGGCGAGAACGGCTTGCTCACGTAGTCGTCGGCGCCGATGCCGAGGCCCGCGATCCGGTCCTGCTCGGTGGTCCGTGCCGTGAGGAGAACGATCGGGAGGTCCGACTCCGAGCGAAGCGCGCGGCAGATCGCGAGCCCGTCGAGTCCCGGCAGCATCAGGTCGAGGACGAGCAGGTCGGGACTCTTTTCCCGCGCCAATCGGAGCCCCTCGTTCCCGTCGGCCGCCGCGAGGACCTCGAAACCGCCATGCTCGAGATACAGCCGGAGCATGGCGGCCGTCTTCGGCTCGTCTTCGACGATGAGGACACGGGGACGAGGCGCGCTGGCCAAGCCACCCGAGCTTACCCGTCCCGAATGACGGGGATGTGACCGGTTCTTCAGATCACCCGATCAACCGATTAGCCGATCACCCGATCACCCACTACGTCCTCAATTTGGCCATCGCGTCGTTGATCCTCTTCTTCTGCGCCTCCGGCGCCATCGCGAGGGCCTTCGAGTAGAAGTCGAGCGCGAGCTTCTTGTCGCCCTTCGTCGCGTACCCCTCGGCGAGGCTGTCGTACGCGTTCCAGGACTGGGGATACTTCGCAGTGTTTCCCTTGAACACGGCGATCGCCTCGTCGACTTTCTTCTGGCCGAGAAGCTGGTATCCGTACACGTTCATGTCCACCTCGGTGGCGAGCTTGAGCGACCTCTCGCGCAGCTGAGCTGCCGCTTTCGTATCGCCTTTCTTCTCGAGGAGTCCCGCCTTCACGCGCAGGTTGGTGAAGTTCTCGTTCGTGGCGATCGACTGATCCGCCCACGCGAGCGCCTCGTCCCAGTTGCCGAGGTCGGAGCGAAGCGCGTACGCGGCGGCGGAGTTCCATCCCTGCCAGGAAAAGCGCGGCAGGCCGCGGAGCTGGTCGCGGATGCTCGCGAGCATCACCGCCTTGGTGTCGACGCCGATCCTGAAGGGGACTTCCAGCTTTTCCCAGTGGAGAACGGCCGTGACCTCGGTTTCCGACGGGTCGTCGAACCGGTAGGAAAGCCGTTCCTCGAAGGGGGCCGGCCGCGGGTGCACGGTGACGCGTGCCGCGTCCTCCTTCGGATCGTAGCTGAAGCTGCCCCACGCCTGGTGCTGCGTGGAGAAGGCGACTTCCCAATCGCCCTCCGTCGGGAACATGTGGATGCCGTACGTGCCCGCCGCAAGAGGTTTGCCCTCGACCGTCACGGGGGAGCTGAAGGTGATCGTGGTGTTCTCGTTCGCGCCCGCCCTCCATACGTTGTTGTACGGGACGAGCTCGCCCCAGACTTTACGTTTGTTCACCGCCGGCCGGTGGTACGAGATCGTTATGTCGGTCACCCCGACCGTCTGAGAAATCGTCGCCTTGGGGCTCGGTTGCGGGCCGACGATGGGGACCTGGCCCGCGGCCGCCGCCGCCCCGAGCGCCAGGAGGCCCGTCAACGCGAGCGCCTTCAGAGATCCGGTCTGCATGGGGGAGCTCCTCTCAGAGAAATAGCCTCTGTCGGGTTTCTTACGAGCGGGCCGGCGGCGAGTTTTCACTCGAGCTGGTACGGGTTGTCCCTTTGCATACACTGCGGCCGTGGCCCGCGTCGCCGCCCCTCCGGAGAGGCCGCTTCTCATATTTGACGGGGACTGCGGCTTCTGCCGCATGTGGATCGCCCGCTGGCGGTCGGTCACCGGACCACGCGTGGATTACGCGCCCTCCCAGGAGGTCGCCGGACGGTTTCCCGAGATCCCGGCGGAGGCCTTCCGCCGCTCCGTGCAGCTCGTCCTCCCCGACGGCGCCGTGCTCCAGGGCGCCCGCGCGGTGTTTGCGGCGCTTTCCGTGGCGGGGCGCACGGGAGCCCTCCGGGCGTACGAACGCGTCCCCGGATTCGCTCCTCTCAGCGAAGCCGGGTACGCCCTCGTCGCGAGGAACCGGGGCGCCGCTTCCGCGGTGACGCGCCTCCTCTGGGGCAGAAGCGTGGCGCGCCCCGAGTTTGCCGTCTCGGCCGCGCTCTTCCTGCGGCTGCTCGGCGTCATCTTCCTGATCGCGTTCGTGTCGCTATGGACCCAGATCGACGGCCTGGCCGGCTCGCGAGGGATCCTTCCGATCGCCGAGCTGCTGTCGGCGATCCCCCCGCGGATCGGCGCGATCCGGTTCTGGTTCCTTCCCACTTTCTGCTGGCTCTCCGCGGGCGATACGTCGCTGCACCTTCAGTGCGCCGCCGGTGTCGTCGTCTCGGCTCTGCTCGCCTTCGGGATCCTGCCGGCCCTCTGCGCGGCCGCGGCGACGGCGCTGTATCTCTCTCTCTCCGTCGCGGGCCAGGCGTTCCTGAGCTTTCAGTGGGACTTCCTTCTCGTCGAAGCGGGGTTTCTCGCGATCTTCCTCTCGCCGCTTTCGCTGCGGCTGCGCTTCGGGCCCGCCGGGCCTTCCCGGACCGCTCTCTTTCTCGTGCGCTGGCTGCTGTTCCGCCTGAGCCTCGGCTCGGGAGTCGTGAAGCTCGCGAGCGGAGATCCGACGTGGCGTGCGCTGACGGCGCTCGACTTCCACTACCAGACGCAACCGCTCCCGCCGTGGACTGCGTGGTTCGCGCACTGGACGCCCCACTGGAGTCACGCCGCTTCGGTGGTCATTCTCTTCGCGATCGAGCTCGTCGTTCCCTTCTTCGTCTTCGGACCGAGGCGGCTCCGCCATGCCGCTTTTCTCCTCCTCGTTCTGCTGCAGGCGGCGATCGCCGTCACCGGCAACTACGCGTTCTTCAACCTGCTGACGATGCTCCTCTGCGTTCCGCTCCTGGAGGACGATGCATTCGAGCGCTGGCGGCGGAGTCGAAAGAATCCCGTCCCGGCATCGGGAGCGCGCCGCTGGCCCCGCCCGATCATGGGGGCCGTTGCCGCTCTGATCGTGCTTTGCGGCACGCTCGAGCTCTCCGCCTCGTTCGGCGAAGTTCGCTGGCCGGCGCCCTTTCTGGCGATCGCGCGCGCCGTGTCTCCGCTGCGCATCGTGAACGGCTACGGTCTCTTCGCGGTGATGACCACCCGGCGGCCCGAGATCCTGGTCGAGGGGAGCGCCGACGGCGTCACCTGGAAGCCCTACGAGTTCCGCTGGAAGCCGGGCGACGTCTTTCGCCGGCCGTCCTTCGTCGCTCCGCACCAGCCGCGGCTCGACTGGCAGATGTGGTTTGCCGCCCTCGGGTCCTTCGAGCAGGACCCGTGGTTCGCGCGCTTCCTGGAGAAGCTCCTCGAAGGTTCTCCTCCGGTGGTCGCCCTGCTCGGCCGCAACCCATTTCCCGGTACGCCGCCGCGGTTCGTACGCGCGCGCCTCTGGGACTATCGGTTCTCCGATCCCGCGGAGCGCCGCCGCACGGGCGCATGGTGGACGCGCCGCGAAATCGGACCGTACGGGCCGGAGCTCGAGCGCCCGTGATCCGCTCGGACGTCATCGTCGTGGGAGCGGGCGCGGCTGGCCTCGCGGCGGCTCGGGAGATCTCGTCGCGCGGAGTGTCGGTCTCCGTTCTCGAGGCCCGTCACCGGATCGGCGGACGCATCGCCACCGAACGCGACCCCTCCTGGGCGATCCCGATCGAGCTCGGTCCCGAGTTCATCCACGGGCGGCCCGAAGAGACGCTCGAGCTGGTCCGGCGGGAAGGCCTTCTCGCCGTGCGCCTCGCCGACATCCACTGGAAGAGATCCGGTTCGGGGTGGAAGCAGATCCGCGATTTCTGGGCGGCTGCGGATCGGATCACGTCGAGGCTGCCCGACCGCGGGCCCGATCGCACCGTCGCCGAGTACATCGCCGCGCACCCGGCGCTGCGCGCAAACGAGCGCGAGCTTCTCCGCTCGCTCGTCGAGGGATACGACGCCTCTCCCGCGGACCGCGTCTCCGTCCAGTCGATCTCGACGAAGGGCGCCGGAAAGGAATGCCGGGACCAGCTGCGGATCGTGGAGGGGCACGACCGGCTTTCGGCGAGGCTCGCCTCCGAATGCGGCGAGAAGGTCTCCCTTCACCTCGGCGTCGCGGCCCGCGAGGTGCGATGGAAGAAGGGGTCCGTCGAAATCGAGACCGAAGCCGCCGCCGGCGCGGAGCGATACTCGGCGCGCGCCGCCGTCCTGACGCTGCCGGTCGGAGTCTGGAACGCGCCGGCTGGCTCGCAGGCGTCCGTCCGGCTCGTCCCCGAGATCCGCAGCAAACGCGACGCGCTCGCCCGGATGGGAATGGGAACCGTCGTGAAGGTCATGCTCCGCTTTCGCGAGCCGTTCTGGCGAACCGCGCGAAACGCTCCCAAGGGCGGCGCGCCGCACGGCGAGACCCCTCGCCTGGGATTCCTTCACACGCCCGACGCGGAGTTTCGGGTCTGGTGGAGCGCCGAGCCGGTCGATACACCCGTCCTGACGGGATGGGCCGGCGGGCCGGCGGCGGGCGCGTTCGCGGGATGCTCGCAGGACGAGGTCGCCGGCCGCGCGGTCAAGGAAATCGCCGCGGTGCTGGGGGAGAGCCGCCGCCGTGTCGCCGGGCAGCTCGAGGCCTGGCGCATGCACGACTGGCAGGCGGACCCGTTCTCGCGGGGCGCCTACGCGTACCTCGCACCCGGAGGAGTCGAAGCGCGCCGTTCGTTCTCACGGCCGGCCGCCGGAACCCTCTTCTTCGCCGGAGAGGTCACGGATCCGGAGCAGGCGGGCACGGTCGCCGGCGCGATCGCGAGCGGGAGGCGGGCAGGCCGCCAGCTTCTGCGGGCCCTCGACAGGAAACGTCACCGGCGGTAACGCTTTTCCGGAGGGGAAGGCGTCCGGACGGGAGGACGCCCCCGGGGTCACCTTTCGCGCCCCGGGTATCCCGACCCTCAACCTCCGCACGCAAAGGAGATCGGGGCGGCAGCTCGACTGACCCCGGCGGCCGTACGCCGGCGCACCCCGGAGCACGCCCCTTGCAACAGGGTCCCGCGGAGGCCGGATGGAAATCGGCACGCTCACAGGACGGCGGTATCGGGTCGCTCTCGACCGGGAGCACGTGCAGCGCATGGATCTCGGGCCGGGGCCTCTCGGCAACCGCGTGCGCTGCACGGTGCCCCTGACGGGTTCGGTCGACGAGCACTGGCGCGCGTGCTTCCGCGCCGTACAGGTCGACGACACGGGATTCTTCCGGTTCCGCCTGGAGCTCACGAGCGACGTCGTGACGTTCACCCGCACGGTCTCGGGAAGCGGAAGCGAAATCGCGTCGGAGCTGAAGAGCCTGGAATTCCTGATCGAGGCCGTGAACGCCCGAGCCTCGAATCACGGCAAGCGTTGAATCTGAGTTCTTTCCCGCTGAGCACAGCCGAGAGCCGACAGCTTCTTCTCAGCCTGCCTTCCGCTGGAACTCGCGCATGAAGGAGACGAGCGCGTCGACGCCTGCGGGCGGGAAGGCGTTGTAGATCGAGGCGCGGACTCCTCCCACGGAGCGGTGCCCTTTGAGGCCGTCGAGCCTGTTGGCGCTCGCCTCCGACACGAAACGCTTCTCGAGCTCCTCCGACGGAAGCCGGAATGCGACGTTCATGTTCGACCGGCTGCCCGGAGAAGCGTGCGCGCGGTAGAAGCCGCCTGAGCCGTCGATGGCGTCGTAGAGCCGCCCCGCCTTCTCGGCGTTTCGCTTTCCGATCGCGGCGAGCCCTCCCTGCGCGAGAAGCCATTTCATGACGAGGCGCATCACGTAGATCGTGAAAACCGGCGGCGTGTTGTACAGGGACTTCTCTTTCGCGTGCGTGTTGTAGTCGAGCATCGTAGGCAGGCCCTTGGGCGTGCGGGCGAGCATGTCGTCGCGGATGATCACCAGAGTCACGCCGGCGGGAGCGAGATTCTTCTGGGCGCCTGCGTAGATCAGGGCGTACTTCGATACGTCGATCGGGCGGCTGAAAATGTCGGAAGACGCGTCTGCCACGAGCGGGACCGCTCCCGCCTCCGGCTCGCGCTCCCACTCCGTCCCGAAGATCGTGTTGTTGGTGGTGAAGTGCAGGTACGCCGACTCGGGGTCGATCCGGATCTCCGACGCCTGCGGGATGCGAGAGAAGTTTTCCGATTCCGTGGATCCGGCGATCTGCACCGTCCCCACCTTCTGGGCCTCCTTGACCGCCTTCTTGGACCAGGAGCCCGTCAGGATGTAGTCGGCCTTTCCTCCCGCCGGAAGAATGTTCATCGGGACCATCGAGAACTGGAGAGAAGCGCCGCCCTGGAGGAACAGCACCTGGTATCCGGACGGGATTCCCGCGAGGGAGCGGATGTCGGCTTCGCAGCCGCCGATGATCTCGTCGAACACCTTCGAGCGGTGGCTGATCTCGAGGATGGACTCTCCGACGCCGGGCAGCGCGAGCAGGTCCCGCTGCGCCTCCCGCAGAACTTCTTCAGGCAGCACGGCCGGACCCGCCGAGAAATTGAAGATCCGTTCTGTCATGACGCTCCTTCTCCTCCGCTCCCGCTCACAGGGCGAGGAGCGAGACCTCGATGATGTCGCTCGTACTGTTCTGGATCGAGTCCAGCACTTCGCCGGAGGGCGACTGGTCGAGCCGGATCCGCGCGACCGCGGCCTGCGCGCCGTCGAAGACGACGTTTTCCGTCTCCTGCACGTTGATGCCTGCCTGTTTCAGCCGGTCGAACACCGCGGCGAGGACGCCGACGCGGTCGCAGTGGCGCACCACGAGCAGGTGCGTGGCCGGAGATTTCCGCGCGAGGTTCACGACGTTCGGCGCGCGTCCGTTGTCCTTGTACTCGCGGGCGATGCGCACCGTTTCGGCCGCGATCGCCTCCTGCGCCTGGTCGGTGGACGCGCCGATGTGGTGCGTGCCGATCACGCCCGGCAACTGGAAGATCGGGTCGTCGACCGCGCCGGAGCCGCCGGAAGGCTCGCCCGCGAAGACGTCGAGTCCCGCGCGAATGCCTTTCTCCCTGACCGCCGCTTCGAGCGCCGCCTGGTCCGCCACTTCGGCGCGCGAGGTGTTGATGAAGAACGCGCCCGGGCGCATCGCGGCGAAGAACTCGCGGCCGATCAGCCCTCGCGTCTCGGGTTTGAGGGCGACGTGCACGCTGACGATGTCCGCATCGCGCGCGACTTCGAGGGGGGACTCGCGCCGCTCGATCTCGAGCTCGTCGGCCTGTTCCGGGCGAAGGCTGCGGCTCCAGGCGACGACCGGCATCCCGAACGCGCGCGCCCGCGGAATCATCTCGCGGCCGATACCTCCGGTGCCGATCAGGCCGAGGGTCCGTCCGAAGAGCCCCCGCGCCTTGCTGTATTCCTTCTTGTTCCAGACGCCGCGCCGGAGGTCCCCGGCGTTCTCCGTGATGCGGCGGTCGAGCGCCAGCATCAAGCCGAAGGCGAGCTCGGCGACCGCGATGGAGTTCTTGCCTGGGCAGTTGGCGACGGAGATGCCCCGTTCGGAGGCGGCCTCGACGTCGATCGTGTTATAGCCGGCGCCCGCGCGGATCACGAGCGCGAGCCTCCCCGCCTGCAGCGCGGCGCGGGACACCTTCTTGGAACGGACGACGAGCACTTCCGCGCCCGTCGTCGCGAGGCGCTCCGGCAGCGCGTCGTCCTTGACGTCGGGCTCGAAGAGCACTTCGTACCCGGCGCCGGCCAGCCCCTCGAGTCCGGACTTTTCGAACTTGTCTGCGACGAGGACTTTCATCGGCGGCGATTCTATGCGGGCCTCGCGAATCAGAGCTGATGGATCAGAAGCCCGTCCCGAAGCTTGGGCTCGAACCACGTGCTCTTCGGCGGCATGATCCCGCGGGCGTCGGAGCACGCCATCACCTGGTCGAGCGAGACGGGATACAGCGAGAAGCCCGCCGCGGCCTGCCCCGCGCGGACGCGCCGTTCGATTTCCGCCGGGCCGCGGACTCCTCCGACGAAGTCCACGCGCTTGTCCGTGCGGATGTCGCGGATCCCGAGGATGGGCTCGAGGACTTCGTCCTGAAGAACGGTGACGTCGAGGTCATCCGCGTTTTTGGACGAAGCATCCGGGTTTAGCGGTGAAAGGCCGTACCACCCGCTTCCCACGAAGACCGACATCTCCCCGCGGCGCCTCGGCGCGGCCGGAGCTCCCTCGGACACGCGGAACTTCTTTCGCAGTGCGTCGAGGAACTCCTCGACCGACCGGCCGTTCAGGTCCGATACGACGCGGTTGTAGGCGAGGATGCGCACCTGACTCGCGGGGAAGAGAACGGCGAGGAAGAAATTGAAAGCGCCCGCGCCGCCGTCGGCAGGGTAGAGGGCGCGGTAGTGCTCGCGGGCGCGGCTGGCGCTCTTCGCCCGGTGGTGCCCGTCGGCGATGTAGAGCGCCGGCACGGGAGAGAACGCGTCCACCGCGGCGTACCCCGCGTCGGCGCTCATCTTCCAGAGGGTGTGCTGGACGCCGTCCTCCGACGTGAAGTCGTAGAGAGGCTCTTCGCGGCTCGTATCGGCGACGAGGGCGTCCACCGTGGGTGCGTCTCGATACGTGAGGAACACCGGGCCCGTCTGCGCGGAGAGCTCGATCATGTGGCGGGTCCGGTCGTCTTCCTTGTCCTTGCGGGTCCGCTCGTGCTTCAGGATCCCGTCCGCGTCGTACTCGTCGATCGAGCACGTCGCCGCGACGCCGGTCTGCTCGTGATCGCCCATACGGAGGCGATAGACGTACACGGCCGGGTATCCCTCCGAAACCAGAGGCGCTCGCCGCTTGAGAAGCTCGAAGTTCCCGGCCGCTCGCGAATAGACCTCGTCGGAGTGGGGGTCGGTGCCCGGCGGGAGGTCGATCTCGGGGCGTGAGACGTGGAGAAAGGAGAGCGGATTGCCCGACGCGAGCTGCCGCGCCTCTTCCGTAGTGACCACGTCATAAGGGACAGCCGAGACCTGAGCGGCTCGCTCGGGTGCCGGTCTCAAAGCCGGGAACGGTCGGATCGTCGCCATGGCTCGCGATTCTAGTGCGTCGCCGGCGACGGTCCTCGGGCGGAGCTCCCCAGTCTCATTTGCGCGGCAGGAGGCACCGGCTGCTGACGAACGAGCACGAACGCCGGACGAACCTCGGTGCGTCGCGCACCGATGTCGCGGTCGACGTGGACAGGAAGTCTCACGATTCAAAAAACTCAGAATCGCCCTGAAAACATTGATTGAAATGCTTCTTGCGAAAGCGAAACCGACGCGCGAATCGCCCGTACCTTCTCTCGGAGGCCGGGGGGTGCGTGATGCGTCGAAGCTTCCTGGCGGCGGTTCTCATTCTCGTTTCGTTTTCCGCTTTCTCGAAATCTGAATCGGCTGCCGCGGCGGGCGCCGCGAACGGCGGCGCCAAGCCGGAGATCCGGTTCGAGGCCTTCGCCGTGGTCTCGCGGTACGGACCGCCGGTCCTTCGAGCAGAGCTCGGCCGTTTCAAAGTTCCCGAGAATCGCGCTGCCGCGGCGTCACGATCGATCGAGCTCGCGTTCGTGAGAATCCCATCGCTCTCGAAGCATCCCGGACCTCCCGTCCTGTGGCTCGCGGGCGGACCGGGCCACTCTGGGATCGAAGATCTCGAGACGCCGCTGCTCAGCCTCCTGCTCGAGCTTCGCAAGCACTCCGACGTTCTCGTGCTCGACCAGAGGGGGACCGGCCTCTCCACTCCGAGGCTCGACTGTCCCGGCGCAATCCTCTTTCGCAAGGACCTCCCTCTCGACCGGGAGGTGGTCGTGGGCGCGCTCGAGGAGTCGGCACGCCGCTGCTCCGCGCAATGGCGGGAGCGCGGGGCGGACCTGGCGGGCTACAACACACGGGAGAGCGCGGAAGACGTCGAGGACCTGCGCCGCGCTCTGGGCGCGCCGAAGCTGAAGATTCTCGCCGGGAGTTACGGCACGCACCTGGCGCTCGCCATCCTTCGCGCGCACGGAGACGCGGTCGAGCGCGCGGCTCTCGTCGGCGTGGTCGGGCCGGACCAGCTCCGGCGCGCTCCGTCGGACACGGACGAGCAACTGGAGTCCATCGCCGCGCTCGTTCGCCGCGATCGCTCGCTCTCGAAGCGGATGCCCGATTTTCTCGCGACGGTCCGTCAGATCCGCGATCGGCTCGCCGAGCGGCCGGCGGTGGTCACCGTCACGGGAGACGAGGGGGTGGAGTCCGTGACCGTGGGCCGCTTCGACCTCGCGTGGTTCACGCGCAGCCTGCTTTCCTCTCGTGTGTCCATCGCCCGCCTGCCCGCGATCTTCTCGGCGATGTCGGAGGGCGACTTCTCCGAGCTCGCCGCCACGTCACTGGCGTGGAGGATGAGCCCTCTTCCCTCCGCGTCGATGTTTCTCATGCGTTGCGCGTCGGGCGCGACCCCCGCGCGCCTCGCGCGGATCGAGGCGGAGCGGGGAAGCGCGCTGCTCGGCGACGCCGCCGACCTGGCCGAAGAGAGGGTGTGCGAAGCGTGGGGCGTTCCGAGGCTCCCCGAAGAATTCCGGCTGCCCGTCTCGTCGCCTGTTCCGACGCTCTTCGTCACCGGGACTCTGGACGGCGACACTCCGGAGCGAAACGCGCGGGAAATCTTCGCCGGGTTCCCTCACGCGGCCCGGCTGCAGATCGACGGCGCCGCGCATTCTCTCCTCGGTCTCGAGAGTGAGAGCGAACGGGACGCGATCGCGGAATTTCTCTCCGGCGGCGGAGCGAAGCAGGCCGTCGTCCGCCTTCCCGCGCTCGCGTTCTCGCCCCCGGGGGTCCGCGGAACTTTTCTCGCGGACGGCCGGACCTCCGCTTCCTCGCTTTTCGGAGGCGGCATGCCTTGACCGCGACACGCGGGGTGTGGCTCCCGCACCGGAGTTCGTGTCTCCATTTGACACATCG
>DASQJK010000204.1:0-2666 GCA_035631095.1 Thermoanaerobaculia bacterium | reverse complement strand
GACCACCACGGCCTCCTTGACCGAGGCGGGCTTGAGCTCCGCGTCCGCGCGAGCGGTGCGCGCGGCCTGCAGGCTGAGCTTCTGGACGATCGTCTGCATTCCCGGCAGAGTGAACGTCACGACATAGTCGCCGGGCGGGAGAAGATTGAAGATGTAGTCGCCATTGGCGCCGCTCGACGTGTCGCGCTTGCCCTGCAGGTTCGCCGACTCCACCGTGACGGTCACGCCCGGAAGGCCGGGGCCCCCTTCGCTCGTGACCTTGCCCGTCAGAGTCGCGGTTGGAATCGACTGCGCGAGAAGAGATACGCAAGAGAGAAGCAGAAAAACCGGAACCAGAAACCGGGCCTTCCTCATGACTTCCTCCTCACGATTCGAAATTTTTCGAATTGTGTGTTGCTCGGCGTAAAGCAAGCAAGAGGCCATCACCTCAGCGCGGGACGCGGCGCCTTTTTCCCAATCGCATGAGAGGTTTACAGTCCGCCTGACGGCCTCCATGCGACGGCTTCGACACACCGGGATTCAAGTTCCCGAATCGATCTTCAAAATTGTGCTTGGAGTGCCTCGGTATGACGACGCGAGGCGCCATTTCGTTACAGGCGAAATAGTTGGGACGGAGCGTCACAAGTCCGGTCGGTATGCTTCGCGGGGGAGGTCTCGCGTGAGAACCGAAAAGGAAATCAAGAGCCAGGTCACCGGTGTTCGCGATCGCGTCAAGGAGCTCTCCGGTTTCTGGATCGGAGAGGGCGCGGCGATGATCTACGTCCTCGAGTGGGTGCTCGGCAAACGCGAGACGGCGCCCGCCGGCGAGCTTGGGAGCGCGGGCGGCGACTCCGCGAGGATCGCGGCCAACCTGACGAAGCTCGCGGAGAAAGCGGCGGAGGCAGGGGCGAAGAAGGCGAACCGGAAGGCGCAGGACATTCCCCGAAAGAAAGGCGCGGCGGACAAGAAGCGGAGCTGACGAACGCCCGGATCACAGGACGGACGGCCCGGATCAGAGGTCGAATTCGTAGGTGATCCCGCCGCCGGACGCCAGTTTCGCCACTCGATCGGGGAGGAAGACGCGAGCGATCTCCAAGCCACCACTCGACCTCCGATCCTTGAGAATCACCGTGAGCGCCGAGACCCGGTAGTCGTTCTGGGCGTTCGTCTGTTCGTCCACCTTGACGATCAGCGTGTGGTGGCCTCGATCGCCGGGAAAACTGCCGGAAAAGGCCACATGAGACTCGCCGGAGAAGCTCCCGGTGAAGATTGTGACGTTGTCGAACGACACGCTCGCCTTGCCGATCGTCGCGGCGCCCTCTGCGTTGTCGAAGTTGCCGGTGAAAACGATCGTTCGGAAATCGCTGAGGTCCCCGAGATCCCAACTTCCCGTGAAGGTCTTGTTGCAGCTCGTGGTGAGCGCGATCGCGAATGCCGCCATGGCGGCTCGAAGGCACTTTCCGCGAAGTGTCATGGGGGTCCCTCCTGGAACCAACGATGACTTCGCGGGCCTGTCCCAGTCTTCGGGAAGCTCTGGTGTTCTTCTGTTTTTTTTCTGCCGGGCTATCTTCCAGGCGCGCCTGGGCGAACCGTCTCCGTCGACTCGTCGGATAGAGACGTCTTCAAGACTCCTTCGATCGAGCCGAACCTCAGAACGCTTCCGCTCCTGACCGTTTGCGCTTTGCCGGGTCGAAGCCGGATGCCGTCGATGAATGAACCGTTCTTGCTTCCGAGATCTTCGACCGTGACGGTGGCGCCCGCGACGGAGAGAGATGCGTGCCTGCGAGAGACGGTCGGATCGTCGATTCTCACCGGCGCGGGAGTGTCTCTCCCGACGACGTTTTCGCCATCGGTCAGTCGGATCTCCCGGTTCTCGACGAAGAGAGAGTGCCGCCGCGATGGGCTCCCTCCGCTCGTGCCGTCCGCCCGGGCGGTCTCTCCGGAGAACGCGTACCCGAATCCATGAACGGTCCGAAGGAGACCGGCGGTCCGGCCCTTCTCGCCGACCGCCCGCCGAAGCTCCGAAATGAGGCCCGCGAGATTCGCCTCGGATACGAAGACACCGGGCCATATGTGTTCCTGGATTTCCGCCTTGCCGAGCGCGCGAGGGCGATTCTCGAGGAGAAGCTCGAGGAGCAGGTACGCCTTCGGTGAGAGGTGAACACTTCTGCCGCGCCGTAGAAGCTCCCGCGTCCCGGAGTCGAATTCGCAATCGCCAAACCGGATTCGCATGACTCCCGTCAGGTCCAGCGCCCTGGTGCGAGCATCGCGCACATGCGAGCGGGACTTCGAATGTTTTGTGCGGCCATCCACGCGTCCGCGCCGGCCACGCAGCCACGGCCTTCTTCGCCCCCCTGAAGCTCTCCGCGACGGCGGCGCGCGACGGCGGCGTGCAGCTTCATTCCCGCCGTCTCGAAGCCCTCTTCGGCAAGCCGCACGAGACGCGCGGCTTCCTCCCTTTCGAGGCGAGTCGCGGCCACGGACGCTCGAACGAGGACGGAGAGGGGATCTCCCCAGTGGACGCGCTCGCGCTCGATGCGCCGAGCGTCTTTTTCCGCGGACTCGAGGAGCGCCGCGACGCGACCGCGGGAAGCGCCGGGCTCGCACGCGGCAGCCAGTGCGGTTCGCGCGAGCAGGTGCCGCGACTCGATGCGAAAGAGCTGCACCCACAACAAACGGGATCGCTC
>DASQJK010000203.1:0-5449 GCA_035631095.1 Thermoanaerobaculia bacterium | reverse complement strand
TACCTCCTCCCTTTCGCGCGTCAACGCGCGCGAAAACGGCACCGCCAGGACGAGCAGGGTCGCCATTTCCACTTCCGTGTCTCCGAAGTTGTATTCGAAGAGTCCGGCGACGAACATCGCGGACCCGGCGAGCCACGCCCCGGCCAGGAGAGCCGCGCGCGCGGGATCCTCCTCGCGGCGCAACGCCCTGGCCGCGCGGACGAAAAAGACGCCCACGAGCGCGAGATACGCCGCCGCCGCAAAGAGACCCTCCGCGGAGGCGATCTGCACCACGTTGTTGTGGAGGTGGCCGATCCGCCAGTCGCGCGCCGCGGGGTCCCGGTAGTAGGGATAGTACGGGCTCACCTGGCTCGGCCCGATACCGAACACCGGCCAGTCCTCGATCATGCGAAAGCCCGCTTCCACCATCAGAATGCGGTCGCGATTCGAGCCGTCCTGCAGCGAGCCGATCGAAACGATCCGCGCGCGGATGGGCGCGGGGACCGCCAGGAAGAACAGGACGAGCGCCGGCACGAGGACGACCAGGCCTCGCGGCCGCCGGAGCACGAGGTACGAAGCGATCGCCGCCAGAAAACCGACGTACGCGTTGCGGGTGAAAGTCAGCACCATCGCCGTCAACGGAACGAGGGCCAGGAGACCGGCGGCCCGCCAGCGACCGCGGTCTTCGAGCAGGAAGCCGAGCAGGACGCAACCGGCGATCGTCGCGAGCCCCGAGAAGGTCATCCAGTGGGACAGGCCTCCGTCGATCCGCCGGTAGAGATCGTCCCCGCCGTGAGCGAACTGCCAGAACCCGACGAAGGAGAGCGCGATTCCGCTCGCTCCCAGCGCGAGGAAGACGCTCCGGCCGACGGCGACCGTGTCCACGAGGTCGATCGTGATCGGGATCAAAAGGAGGAGCGAGACGCCGGCGAGATGCCTGGCGCTCCCGACCGGGTCGCGCGAAAAAACGGTCGCCAGAGTGACGAACAACGCGTACGCGGCCGCGCACCGGGAGAGCGGTGAGAAGACGGCGGGCGCAGGAGGCGGGGAGCGGCGGGCCGCCATCCGGAACGCCCACCCGGCCGCCAGCAGCCCGAACGCAATGTACGCGGGAGAGATCCGGGCGGAGAGGAGGGCGAAGAGTACGAGGAGGAAAACGAGAAGGCGGCGGAGGCTCAGCGCGCCTCCGAAGCGGGGATCGCCTCGTCGACGAGCATGACGGGAATGTCCGAGACGATCGGGTAGATGAGGTCGGCCTGTTTCGAAAAGAGGCCGTGCGTGACGACCGGCTCTTCGTCACGGAACTTCTCCCGATATTTCTCGACGAGGCGGCGCCGGACGTCGTCCCGCAGAGGAACGAGCTCGAGCGGACTCTTGGTCTTGGGACATACGAGAATCGCGAGGAGCTCCGGGTCGACGGGCATCGGGAAACCTCCGTAGCAAGTTTACTATCGCGACAGCTCGAGTTGTTGGTCATGAGTAATGGTTTCCACGCGCAGCACGTCTGAAGGAAAGCGGCGCGAAACCTCGGCCCGAACTCGAGACTCAGGATTCAACGACCATGCGCATTCTCAATCTCGTCGCAGGAAAGAAGTGGACCGGCACCGCCGCGGTCGTCTGCGACCAGACGGCGGCGCTCGTGGAGGCGGGGATCGAGGCTCAGTTCGGCTTCGTCGGAGACAGCCCCCTGGAGCAGCGGCTGATGCCGCTCGGATGGGCGCGCCCGATCCTCCGCCCCATGCGCGCGCCGCTCGACTACGCTCGCGACGTCCGCGGCCTCGCCGAGGCGCTCCGCCGCGAACGGTTCGACCTGGTCCACGCTCACGCCACTCACGACCACCACGTCGCGGCCTGGGCCGTTCGCGGGACCACGACAAAGATGGTACGCACGCTCCATACGCTCCGGCACGTGCGCAAAGACGGCGTCACGAGAGCGCTCTACAGCCGCACTCGCGCTTTCGCGTTCGCCAACTCCGCGATCGCGGCGGCGTACGGGGCCACCGGACCCATCCACGCGCCCGTCGTGGACTCGATCCGCTTTCATCCGGCGGAGTCTCTCGAGGCGCCGCGCGCCTATCTGGGCCTGCCGCGGGATCGCATCCTGGTCGGCACCGTCGGGAAGATGGCCGCCGGACGAGGCCATCGCAGCGCGATCCTCGCGTGCGCCGGGATCCCGCAGGTCGAGCTCGTGCACGTCGGGCACGGCGAGCTGCAGCCTGTCCTTCGCGAAGTCGCGGCGAGGGCCGGCTCCGCCGCGCGCAATCACTGGATCGGCTACGAGGAGGCGAGGCTCCCCGACCTCTACCGGTCCTGGGACATTTTCTTGTTTCCCGCCTCGGGATCGGACCAGGGCCAGCGCGCCATCCTGGAGGCTCTCGCTTCCGGCGTTCCGATCGTGGCGGTGGACGTTCCCGGCGTGCGCGATCTCGTCACCGACGGCCGCGAGGCCGTCATCGTCTCGGGACGCGGCGGAATGCGCGACGCGGTCGAGAGGCTCGCCGTGGACCCGGACCTTCGTCGCGCGATGGGCGCGCGCGGGCGGGAACGCGCGCACGCCTTCCAGGCGAAGGAGTTCGCCCGGAAAGCGGCGGAGTTCTACGAACAGGCGATGCGGCGGAGCGCCTAGGTCAGACGGCGACGGTCGGGCGGTCGCCGGCTCCCTGGAGCTCCTCCAGGACCTCGGCTGGATGCGTCGGCGGGCTGACCTTCGAGTATGCGGCCCGAATGCGACCGTCGGGTCCGATCAGGTAGCTGATTCGCTCCGGTTTCGCCGCGTCAGGCGACGAGCAGGCGCCGTACGCCATGCCGAGCTTCCGTTCCGTGTCGCAGAGGAGCGGAAAGGGGAACGAAAACTTCTCTGCGAAGCGGGCGTTCGCTTCTTCGTCGTCGAACGACGCACCGAGCACTTCGGCGTTCTTCTGCTGGAAGTCCACATAAAGGTCGCGGAACCCGCTCCCTTCACGCGTTCAACCGGGGGTATCCGCCTTCGGGTAGAACCAGAGGATGACGTTCTTGCCACGATAGTCGGAGAGACTCTGTCGCTTCCCGGTGTGGTCGTTCACGGAGAAATCGGGAGCCGCGTCGCCAGGTTTCAGCATGCCGGAATCATAACTTTTTTCCCCCGGAGCTCTCGGCGGTCCAGCCGGTCTTCTCGAGCCGCCCCCACTCCCACAGCCGCGCCCATTTCAGGAACGTGCCGTACGCCTGCAGGCCGCAGACGGTGAGGCCCGCTCCCCCGTCGAGGAAGCCGGCCTGCACCACGTACGTCCGAAGGAAACGCCAGGCCGGCCGCAGTGCGACGGACACGAGCCCGGCGTGCCGCCCGGCGCGGTGAAGGTCCGCCGCCCCCCACTCCGCGTACCTGTGCACCTTCTCGAGGTAAGCGGGAAACGACGCCGCGGTCTCGTGCCTCAAAGCCGTCGAAAGAGTCGGAGCAGACCCGGTCACGTCGATGTCGGCATGGACCCGCCGCTCCGGATACCGCGCGGCCCCGCGTTTCAGAAGCCGGACGAGCCGATCCGATCCCCAACCGGAATGCCGGACAGGAGAACCGAGGAACCAGTTCTCGCGGCGCAGGTAATAGATGGGGGGCCCATCCCCCTGCTCGAGAACCGCCTCGATCTCCCGCGCGAGCTCCGCCGGAACGCGCTCGTCTGCGTCGACGATGAGGACCCAGGGATTCGTCGCCTGATCCATCGCCCAGTTGCACTGAGGCCCGTTTCCCAGGTACTCGTGCTCGAGCACGCGCACCCGCGAAACCCCGGCAGCGATCTCGCGCGTCCGATCGGTCGACCCGGAATCCACGACGAGAATCTCATCGGCAAAACCGAGCGTGGCAAGGCACTCCGCGATGTTTCGTTCCTCGTTGAGCGTAGGAATGATCGCCGTCAGCGACTGCCGAGAAGCCGGCACGGTCAGCACCGCCTCGCGGCGAGACGAAGGGGCGGCTTGGGCTTGAACAAGGGAATCAGTCGACGCGGACCTGGACACGTTCGATCGACGTCGCCTTGCCCGTTTCCGGATCGACGCCTACGACCACTCCGGAGAGGCGGATGTCCTTCTTTGCCGTTTCGAACGTCCGCGGCGTCTGCGAGAGGAACTTTTCGATGATCCGGTCTTTCGAGAAGCCGATGACCCCTTCGTATGCTCCCGTCATGCCGACGTCCGAGAGGTAGCCGGTTCCTCCGGGGCGGATCGACTCGTCCGCCGTGGGCACGTGCGTGTGCGTGCCGACCACCGCCGAGACGCGGCCGTCCAGGTACCAGCCGAGCGCCATCTTTTCCGAGGTGGCCTCCGCGTGGAAGTCCACGAAGATCACCTTCGCGTCGAGCTTCGCGAGCTCCTCGTCGGCCACGCGGAACGGGGAGTCCGCGTTGGCGGGCATGAAGACCTGGCCCTGCAGGTTCAGGACGCCTACCGGGACGCCCGAAGCCGTCGTCTGCACGGTCGAGCCCCGGCCCGGGTTTCCCGGCGGGTAGTTGGCGGGGCGCAGGAGACGGTCGGATGAATTGAGCGTGTCGTAGATCTCGCGTTTGTCCCAGATGTGGTTGCCCGAGGAGAACACGTCGATCGGCATCCGCGACAGGTCCTCGAAGAGCTCGATCGTGAGCCCGAACCCGCCCGCCGCGTTCTCGATGTTGACGATCGTGAAGTCGACGCGATGGCGGTCGATGACTCCGGTGAGCGCTTCGTTCAGCGCGCGACGCCCCGGCGCGCCGACGACGTCGCCCACGAAGAGGATGTTCACGAGAGGAGCGTCATCGCGCGTATTCGACGGACCGCGTCTCTCGGATCACCGTCACCTTGATCTGGCCGGGATACTGCAGCTCGGCCTCGATTTTCTTGGCGACGTCGCGGGAGAGCCAGAGCGCCTCGTCGTCGGTGACGCGGTTGGCTTCCACGATGATCCGCAGCTCCCGTCCCGCCTGAACCGCGAAAGCCTTCTGCACTCCCTTGAACCCGTCGGCGATGTGCTCGAGCTTCTCGAGCCGCTTGACGTAGGTCTCGAGGATTTCCCGCCTGGCGCCCGGGCGCGCAGCCGAGAGAGCGTCCGCGCCGTTGACGAGCACGGCTTCGAGCGACCGCGGCTCGTAGTCGCCGTGGTGGCACTCCATTCCGTGGATGACGGCGTTGCTCTCGCCGAACTTCTTCAGGACTTCTCGGCCGAGCTCGAGGTGCGTGCCGTCCATCTCCCGGTCGATCGCCTTGCCGATGTCGTGGAGGAGACCCGCGCGCTTCGCGACGGCGACGTCGGCCTTCAGCTCGCTCGCGATGTGGCAGGAGGCCCAGGCGACCTCGAGCGAGTGCTGGAGTACCGACTGGCCGTAGCTCGTGCGGTACTTCAGGCGCCCGAGCATCTTGATCAGCTCCGGGTGGAGATCGGCGATGCCCAGCTCGTACGCGGCGGCCTCACCGGCCTGGCGGATGTTCTCCCAGAGCTCGGCGCGGACCTTCTCGACGACCTCCTCGA
>DASQJK010000202.1:0-7136 GCA_035631095.1 Thermoanaerobaculia bacterium | reverse complement strand
AGACCGCTCTCATTCGCGTGACTCGCGCCGGCGAGTCTTCGACGGCCGGTGAAGTGCAGAGGCTCCTCGAGCGGGGGCTCGCGTCGCGGCCCGCGGCCGCGGAGCTCGCCGACCGCCTTTCCGGATGGATCGTGGGCGTGGTCCTCGTGGTCTCCGCGTCCACGGCGGCATGGTGGAGCTTCCACGACCCGAGCCGCGCTCTCGCCGCGACCGTCGCGGTGCTGATCGTGACCTGCCCGTGCGCGCTGGCGCTCGCGACTCCGATCGGGCTGACGCTCGCGGCGGCCCGGCTCGCCCGCGCCGGCGTGCTGCCCGCGCGCATGTCCGCCATCGAGCCGCTCGCGCGCGCGGACTCGGCCGTCTTCGACAAGACGGGCACGCTGACACTTCTGTCGCCGCGGCTCGCCGCCCTCGAGACGTTCGGAGGGCTCGACGAAGAAGACGCTTGCTCGATCGCCGCCGCGCTCGAACGTGACTCTTTCCACCCGATTGCGAAAGCCCTCGGGGCGGCCGTCGGAGACGGCGTGCCTTCCGCGAGCGAGGTCGATCACGCGCCGGGCAGGGGAGTCTGCGGCGAAGTCGAACGCGTCCGATGGTGGCTGGGCTCACCCGGGTTCGCCGCTGGCGGCGCCGGCGTTTCTCTCCCCGCCCACATCGAGACGGCGCTCGCGGCGGCGCGCCGCGAGGGAAATCCCGCCGCCCTGCTCCTCGACGGCGCCGGCCGCGGGGCGCTGTTCATTTTTTCCGAGGACGTCCGGCCGGGAGGCGCGGACGTCGTCGCGAGCCTGCGCGCGGAAGGGATCCGGCGGTTCGCCCTTCTTTCCGGCGATCCGGGCGAAGCGGCCGCCCGCCTCGGCGCCAGTCTCGGCTTCGATGAGGCGAGAGCGGCCATATCTCCGGAGACCAAACTCGAGTGGGTCCGGGAGCGGCAGGAGACGGGCGCCCGCCTCCTGTTCGTCGGCGACGGCCTGAACGACGCGCCGGCTCTCGCCGCCGCGGACGTCTCGATGTCCTTTACTCAGGCGCCGCAGATTTCCCGGCTCGCCTGCGACTTCCTCATCGCCAGGAGGGATCTCGGCGCGGTGGTCGACGCGCGGCGCATCGCTCGCCGGACCCGGCGGCTTCTCGTTCAGAACGTGGGCTGGGCGGTCGCGTACAACGTTGTCTCGATTCCGCTCGCCGCCGCCGGCCTCGTGCCGCCGTGGGCGGCCGCGCTCGGGATGTCGGCGAGCTCGCTTCTCGTCGTTGCCAACGCGATGCGGCTCGGCTCTGCCGGCGTCAGTGATGCACGTGCATCAGTCCGTCTCGCAGATGCTCGGAGATGAAGGGGATGCGGGCGAGGCCGGCGATCCCGAGGATCACGACAAAGAGACCCGCGAGCATGCGCGCCCTCGGCCGCACGAGGAGACGCCGCAGCCGATCGGCGGCAAATCCGGCGGCGAGGAGGTTCGGGAGGGTGCCCACGCCGAACGCCGCCATGACGGAGGCGCCGCGCAGCGGGCTTCCGGAAACGAGCGCCGTCGCGAGAACGCCGTAGACGAGGCCGCAGGGTATCCAGCCCCACGCGAGGCCCACGGCGAACGCGCCTGCGGGGCTTTTCGCAGGTCCGAGGCGCACGCCGAAACGGCCAAGCGCACGCCATAGAAGCAGACCGGCGCGCTCCAGCGGGCGAATCAGCGCGCGGAACCCCGCGAGTGAAAGGCCGAGCGAGATGATCAACGCGTTCGCCACGACGAGGAGAACGAGCTGAGCCGGCAACAGGCGCTGCGTCTGTAGGGCGAGGCTCCCCGCGCCTCCTGCGAGGGCGCCCGCGGCCGCGTAGCTCGCGATGCGCCCGAGGCTGTAGGCGAGCTGGCGCGTCACGGCTCGCTTCGGGGGAGCGTCGCTGCCGAAGTTGAGAGCCGTGACGATCCCTCCGCACATGCCGACGCAGTGCACGCCTCCCGCGAGTCCGACGAGAAGCGCGGTCGCGAGCATCGCTGGCATTTACGGATGAACTCCTGTGGTAATAATGCGCCAACAACTTTCGATACCGGGTCGAGCTCCGATTGAGAGGTGAGCGATGCCCGCGACTCCCGACGAGAAGCGGCTTCTGACCGACGCCCCGCGCGGCGCGTGGGTCCTGATGCTGATCATCGGCGCGCTGCTCCTGGCCGGATGGCTCTTTCTCTACTTCGGACGATTCCTCGGAAACGGGCCCGTGCGCTAGACGGGGAGTCCAGCCGATGCATATTCATCCTCTCGAGAAACGCTGGGCGATCATCGCGACGGCCATGGCTCTCGTGATGGCGGGAATGGTCGTCTATACGGCCGTCGCCATGAGCGTGCACCCGCCGAGCAACGTCGAGACGATCGATTCCACGCGCCTGCATCTCTCGTCGGAATTCGCCGAGGAGAACCTCGGGGTGAAAACCGAGAAAGACGGGACCGTCGTCGCGCGCGTCGTGATGGCGCGCTATTCGGTGCACCCGCCGGAGATCACGCTTCCCGCGGGAAAGCCCGTCGTTCTGCGAGTGGCGAGCGCGGACGTGCTGCACGGCCTCCACGTCGCCGGCACGAACATCGGTACGCAGGTGGTTCCCGGCTACGTCTCGCAGGTCCGCACGACGATCCGGTTCGAATCCGTCGCCGAGGTCGGGACGCGCAACCCCGATGGAAGCGTGACGGTGCCGCTCTTCTGCAACGAATACTGCGGGATGGGGCATCAGTCCATGTTCGGCCGCGTGCGGGTGACCCGATGAGCGCGGCGGCCGCACCTCCGGCGCGGGAATCGTTCCCGCCGCCGCGTTCTCTCGCCCTCGCCCACATCTGGGTCGCCTTCGGCCTTTTCGGCGCCGGGATTCTTCTCGGCCTCTACCAGATGCTCGAGCGCTACCAGCTCGTGAAGGTGTCCGCGTCCAGTTACTACCAGTCCGCGACGCTCCACGGGGTCGTCGAGGCGTTCGTGCTGACGACGTTCTTCGTCGCGGGGTTCGGCTACTTCGTCAGCTCCACGTCCCTCGGCCGCCCGGTACGCTGGGCTCGGCTCGCGTGGCTCGGATGGGGAATCATGCTCGTCGGAACGCTCGTCGCGGCGGTCTCCATCGCCTCCGGCCGCTCGACGGTTCTCTACACGTTCTACCCGCCCATGGTCGCGCACTGGACCTTTTATGCCGGCGCGGCGCTGCTGCTCGTGGGCTCGATCCCGTGGATCGTGATCACGATCGCGATGACGGTGCGCTGGAAGAAGGAGAACCCGGGCCGGCCGGTCCCCCTCGCCCAGTTCGGGATGACTTCCTGCGCGATTCTCTGGGCGTGGACGATGGTGGGCGTCGTCGTGGAAGTGGTCTTCCAGCTCCTTCCGCTCTCGCTCGGCATCGCTTCGTCGATCGACGTCGGTCTTGCTCGGACGCTCTTTTCCTGGACGCTCCACCCGATCGTCTACTTCTGGCTGATCCCCGCCTACGTCACCTTCTACACGATCGTTCCCAAAGCCGCCGGCGGGTACCTCTTCTCGGACGAAATGGGACGCATCGTCTTCGTGATGCTGCTCGTCTTCTCGCTGCCGATCGGCCTCCACCATGTCTTCGTCGACCCGGAACAGGCGGCGGGCTGGAAGCTCATGCACGCGTTCGGCACGTTCCTCGTCGCGCTGCCGACGCTCCTGACGGGCTTCACCATCGCGGCTTCGATCGAGACCGGCGGCCGGTTGCGCGGCGGGCGCGGGCTCTTCGGATGGGTGCGGACGCTCCCGTGGGGGAACCCGGTTCTCGTCGGCGGAGTGCTCGCCCTTGTCATGCTGATCCCCGGCGGATTCGGCGGCCTCATCAACGCCTCGTACGCGATGGACGCGATGGTCCACAACACGATGTGGATCCCCGCGCACTTCCATCTCATCTTCGGGGGGACGATCGTCATCCTCTATTTCACGGGCGCCTACGCGCTCTGGCCCAAGCTCACGGGCCGGCCGCTCTTCTCGCGAAAGCTCGCGGTCGCGCAGCTCTGGCTCTGGTTCGTGGGAATGCTGACCATGACGATTCCGTGGCATTACGTCGGGATGCTCTGGATGCCGCGCCGCACGGCCTACCTTCCGTACGACGCGCAGACGGTCGCGAGGTGGAAGCCCTACAGCGGCGTGATAATCGGGGGAGGCGTGGTCCTCGTGATCTCGGGGATCCTTCTCCTCGTCAACCTCGTGCTCTCGCATCGCGGACCGCGCACCGACGACGCGCAGGCGCCGATCCGATACGCGGAGACGCTCGAGCCGCTCACAACGGTCCCCCCGCTCCTGAACGGGTTCACCCTCTGGAACTGGCTCCTCCTCGCGGTGATGGCGATTTCGTGGGCGTATCCCATCGGCCAGTTCTTCTTCATGCGGGTCTACCCCTCGCTTCCGTGGGGCTCGTGTTGAGACGGCGCGTCGTCGTTTCCGCCGCTTTCGCGATCTTGCTCGCGGGGACGTGCGCGGCCACGCTCCACGCGCTTTCCTCGAAAGTCGCATGGACGCTCGACACGGTCCGCGCGGTCCGGGCCGGCGATCCGATCAAAGGAAAGAAGCGAAACGGCGACTGTGTCGCGTGCCACGGTGAGAACGGAATCGCCGAGACGCCGGAGGTCCCGACGCTCGCGGGCCAGGATCCGCTCTACACGTACAAACAGCTGCAGGACTACAAGTCGAAGCTGCGCGCCAGCCCGATCATGGGCGAAGCCGTGGCGGACTTGACGGACAGGGACATGGCGGACCTGGCGGTCTTTTACGCGGGGCAGAAGCCTCCCGCGGGAAAACCGGCGCCTCCGGCCGCTTCGATCGCGAAGCTCGTGTCGATCGGAGACGGAACGCGCCTCATCCCGGCCTGCGACTCGTGCCACGGGGCGAGGGGAGCGGGCAACCGGGGCTTCTACGGCATGCCCGCGCTGCAGAACCAGAAACGGGAGGAGCTGGCGACCGAAATGAAGCTCTTTCGCTCCGGGGAGCGCGCCAACGACGTGTATCGAGTCATGCGCGAGTCGGCGAAAAAACTCACGGATGCCGAGATCGACGCCCTCGCCGCGTACTACGGGTCGAACAAGTAGTGCGGAAGACGGTCTCGCTCCTCCTGCTGCTCGCCGTCGCGTCGAGCTACGCGGCCGCCGACGACGCTCTGGGGACCCTGACCGTCAAAGGCAAGACAACCGTCCTGCGCGAGGTCGCGGCCGCGGAACAGGCCGATCCGGAGAGCCCGTCTGACAAGTGGCTGGTGATCCTCGCCTCCGATCGCAAAGTCGCGGAAGCGGATCGTTCGATCTCACGCCTGGCGGAGCTCGCGAAAGAGGGGAAGCTGCACGCGGTGCGGATCCTGTGGCGAGTGGGCACCGACACGGTTCGGGTCGTCCCGTACGACGCCGCGCTCCCGCAGAGCGGGTTCATGGGGCGCGAGCGGCCGACGATCAACCTGCGGCGATACGGATCCGGGAAGCTCGACGCGGAATTCCGCTCCAAAATGGTCGGCCAGGACTGGCACTTCCACGCGAACGTCCGCGCGGCCGTCGCGACGGAGGGAGTCGCGGAGATCGAAAAGGAAGCGGAGACCGAGGAAGCCTCCGACGGCACGGCGCCCCAGGCCGGGACGGAAAAGAAGGTCGCGCTGGGAAAGCTCGGGTACGAATACACGAAAGAGTCGTTCCGAAGCGCCGTCGCTGAGGGGAACCTCGACGCGGTGCGTCTTTTCCTCGAGATCGGGATGTCGCCGAACGCGCACGACAAGGGAGAAGGGCACCCCATGCTCCTCGCCGCGCAGCTCTGCAGCAATCAGCCGGAGGAGAAGCCGCGGTCCGGGATTCTCGAAGCGCTCGTCGCCGGCGGGGGAGACGTCAAGGCGAAGGACGAGAACGGTTCGACGCCGCTGCTGTGGGCGGTGCAGACCGGCTGCTCCCCGGCGTCGATCGCCGCGCTGCTGAAGGCGGGCTCCGATCCCAACGCGAAGGCGAAGGGCGGGGCGACGCCGCTCATGTTCGCCGAGATCTTCAGCCGCACCGAGATCGCCGGAATGCTGCGGAAGGCGGGCGCTCGGAAGTAGCGTTCATTTGAACTGCACCGACGCCGACGCCCTGCGCAACCGGCGCTGCATGTTCTCGATTTCTTCGAGGACGTCCTCCGGGCGGACTTCCGCTTCGAGCTCGTCGAGATCCGTGCCCGGCTCGGTGACGCAACCGAGCTTTTCCTGAATCTGGTCGAGCATCTTCAGCGAGCGTGTGACCTCATGCTCCGTCAGAAGGCCGATCTGAAGGTGCAAGCTGGCTCGCCTTTCCGAATCCTCGCCGATCCGGTTCTGACTGATCAGGACGAATGTCGAGAGAAAGATCGCTTCGAGGGAGACGATGAGGGTCAGGAGCCCGAAGGGGAACGGATCGAAAGGCTTCGCGCCGAGCGACGCGAACGCACCGAGGTTCCACGCGATCCAAACGGCGAACCAGGCCACGTGGAGATAGACGAAGACCATGTGACCCGAAAAGTCCGTGATCGCGTCGGAGATCCTCTCCTGTGCCGAACGGCTGGCGGCGACGCGCTCCTGGTGCGCGAAAACGCTTCGGATGTTTCTTTCGAGGGCGCTCGCCAGGATCGGATGATGCTCGATATTCTCTGATGCGCTCATGAACGCTCCTTCCGCTCGCAGCATTGTCATACGCCGCGCCATGAGGCTCTGCGGAGTCTTCGTGTTCGTCGTCGCCCCGGCGATTCTCGTCAAATCGGGCGCCGGCCAGGCTCCGGTGAAGGTCGTCCTCCATGCCGGGTCTCCGGCCGTCTCGCCCGACGGATCGAAGATCGCTTTCCTCTCCGATCGCGGCGGCGCAACGGACATCTACGTCATCGGCGCGGACGGGAAGGGCGAAGCGCGACTCACGCACACGCCGGAGGCGGAAGGTCCGCCGGAGTGGTCGTCCGACAGGAAGCAGATCCGGTTCGCGGTCTTCGCCAACGACGCGAGCAGGATCTACGCGATCCCCTCGGCCGCCAGCGAGGCCGACGCGACGGCGATCGGCTCCGTGCCGGGACGCGCGATGCGTCTTTCGCCGGACGGCAGACGCGTCCTGTACTGGACCGGCACGTGGACGGCCATGAAGCTCTACGTCTCCGATCTCGACGGCTCCGCCGCCCGCCAGCTCACCGACGGCGCCGG
>DASQJK010000201.1:0-3304 GCA_035631095.1 Thermoanaerobaculia bacterium | reverse complement strand
CAGCCCCCCTTTTCGTCGGCGCCTTCGATCGCCTGCACGTCGCCTTCGAAAGGAGTGACGAGGACGGGAGCCGCCCCGTCGCGGCGGACGCGGTACGCGTGCCGCCATCCGTCGCGCTCGGAGAGGACGAGGAACGCCCGGCCGCCCTGGAGCCCGCGAACTTCCTGATAGTCGACCCACGTCTTCGATTCATCCCGGAAAACCGGCCTGCACGCGCCGGTCCGGACGTCCGCGATCACGAGCTCGTCGACGTTCTGCCTGCGGTTCAGGCGGTAGAGCGCGAGTGCTTCGGAGCCGCCCGCCCACTCCATGCGCGGCACGTAGAGGTTGCGCGGGTCGCCGCCGAGATCGATCCACTTCACCGCGCCGCCCGACGACGAAACGACGCCGATCGAGACCGCCGAGTTCTTCGTCCCCGTCTTCGGGTACGGATACCGCCGGACGGTGGGATACATGGCGTCCGTGTCATTGATGAGGGTGTAGAGCTCGACGCCCGACGTGTCGAAGCTCCAGAAAGCGATCGAGCGCCCGTCGGGGCTCCAGCGGAACGCGTCGCGGAGCCGGAATTCCTCCTCCGACACCCAGTCCGTCGTTCCGTTGATGACCGTGTCCGAGCCCGTCGACGTCAGCCGGGTGATCGCGCCCGATGCGAGGTCCTCGACCCAGAGGTCGTTGTCTCTCACCCACGCTACGCGGGTACCGTCGGGCGAGAACTTGGCGAACATGAGCGAGGACTCGGGCGCCGGGCCGCCGAGCTTGCGCAGCGCTCCCTTCGCGAGCTCGAGCACCCAGTAATCGCCGCGCGTGTTGGTGCGCCACACCTTCTTCGTGTTGGTGAAAACGAGGAGCCGCGACCTTCCCGCCGACCAGGCGTAGTCATCGATCGAGAGCGGCTTCGCCGCCCCGGGCGGGACGAGCTTCGCCGCCGGCACCAGCACTTCACGGCGGCCGGACGCGGTCTCGTAAGAGACGATCTCCTTCGGCGACCCCGGCTCCTTCGGCGACGACGGCTCGAGCGTCGTGTACGACTTCCCGTCGTCGAGCCAGCGCGCCGGCCCGAATGACGCCGGCGTGTACTCCCGTTTTTCGAAGATGCGGGAGAGCTCCGACTGAAAGGCGGGGCTGGGCTCGGCGGCCCGAATCACCCCGGCGGCGATCAGCGCGAGAGCAAACAAGGCGAGACGAAGCGCGGGGCGCGGGCGGGTTTTCATGGAACCTCCAATAGAGACCGAGCGGGAAGGCGGCTGATTATAGAGACGGCGGCCCCCGCCGCCGGTGCCGATATCATCCGCAGCGCAAGAAAAAGGGAAATTCCATGTCAAAGACTCTGCCGCGCTTCGCGATGGCAACGTTGATCGCGCTCGGGGCTGCGCGGGGCGAAGCCCAGACCGCGCCGGCGACGCCTCCTGATCCTTTCGCGGAGCTTCGCTACCGGTTCATCGGACCACCGGGAAACCGCGTCAGCGCGGTCACCGGGGTGCCCGGAGACCTGAACGTTTATTACGCGGGGGCCGCATCGGGCGGCGTGTGGAAGTCGACGGACGCCGGGATCCACTGGCGACCCGTTTTCGACGAGCAGAGCTCGCAGTCGATCGGCTCGATCACGATCGCGCCCTCCGACCCGAACGTGGTCTGGGTGGGCACGGGCGAGCCATTCATCCGCAGCAACGTCTCCCTCGGAAACGGCGTGTACCGATCGACGGACGCCGGCAGGACCTGGAAGCACCTCGGGCTCGAGAAGACCGGGCGCATCGCGCGCATCGCGGTCGACCCGCACAACCCGGACGTGGCGCTGGTCGCCGCGCTCGGCACCTGCTACGGCCCGCAGCAGGAACGGGGCGTGTACCGCACGACGGACGGCGGCAAGACCTGGGAACGCGTGCTCTTCGTCGACGAGAACACCGGTATCTCCGACCTGTCCATGGACGCCAGGAACCCGCGCATCCTCCTCGCCGGCTCCTGGACGATCGACATCAAGACGTGGGGCCGCAAGAGCGGCGGCTCTTCCGGCGGGCTCTTCCTCTCGCGGGACGGCGGTACGACCTGGAAGAAACTCTCCGGGCATGGACTGCCCGAGCCGCCGCTCGGAAAGATCGCCGTTTCGATCGCCCCGTCGGATCCGCAGCGAATGTACGCGCTCATCGAGACCGGCCAGCGCGGCTCGCTCTGGCGCTCCGACGACGGCGGCGAGAACTGGAAGCTCGTCAACCACAGCCGGCTCTTGAACGAGCGCCCGCATTACTACACGCGGATGCTCGTGATGCCAGACAACGCGAACGAGGTCTATTTCCCGTCGAACCAGATGGGAGCGACGTACGACGGCGGCGAGACCGCCGACCAGATCCGCTGGGGCGGCGACAACCACGACATGTGGGCGGATCCGAAAATCCCGAGCCGCATGATGATCGGCAACGACCTCGGCGTCCTGATCACGACGACCCGCGGCAAGGAGTGGAGCTCGCTCCGGCTGCCGGTCGGCCAGATGTACCACGTCGCCACCGACAACCGGATTCCCTACTGGGTCTACGGGCAGATGCAGGACAACGGCTCGATGCGCGGGCCGAGCAACGTGCCCGGAGGCTTCGGCATCCCGTCCGGAATGTGGACCTCGACCGCGGGCTGTGAGACGGGTTGGGCGCAGCCGGACCCCACGGACGCGAACGTCGTGTGGGGCGGGTGCTACGCGGGCGTCGTCGAGCGGTTCGACGCGCGGACCGGCATGGCGAGGACCGTGAGCGTCTGGCCGGAGCGCACGATGGGCGCGAACGCCGGGCAGGTGAAGCTCCGGATGAACTGGACCTTTCCCATCGCCATCTCGCCGCACGACCACAACACGGTCTACGTGGGAAGCCAGTACGTGCACGCGACTTCCGACGGCGGGCAGACGTGGAAGACCATCAGCCCGGACCTGACCACGGCGGACAAGACGATGTTCGGCGACTCGGGCGGGCTGACCGTCGACAACCTCTCCGTCGAGTACGCGGGAGTCGTCTACTCGATCGCGGAGTCGCCGAAGGAAAAGGGCGTGATCTGGGCGGGCACCAACGACGGCGTCGTTCAGGTCACGCGGGACGGCGGCGGAACGTGGTCGAACGTCACGCCGAAGTTCGCGAACCTGCCGCCGAAGGGCACCGTCGACAGCGTCGATCCCTCACCGTTCGACGGCGGCACCTGTTACGTGAGCTTCGACCTCCACCAGGTCGACAACCGCGACCCTTTCATCTTCAAGACGACCGACTACGGGCGCACCTGGAAGGCGATCGCGTCGGACATTCCGAAGAGCCCGCTCTCGTACGTGCACGTC
>DASQJK010000200.1:0-2184 GCA_035631095.1 Thermoanaerobaculia bacterium | reverse complement strand
TACGGACGCGCGTAGGGACTCGGGAGCTCGTCGAGCCGCCCGGGTCGCGGTGGGGCTGGAGCGTTGCGTCTTCCCTACAAGGGAGCCCCTATCGTCCAACCGGCCGAGAAATCACCGGCTCGAATTTCGGGCCTTCGGTCCCGAAGTTTTTCACGAGATACGCGATCAGCTCCTCGCGCCGGTCCGCGGGCACGTCCGCTCCCCACCCCGTCATCTTCGTGACTTCGGCAGCCCACTGTTTTTCCGTGAGCCGCTGCTGCGCGACCATGTCCGCGGAGTGGCACGTCATGCACGCGTTGTCCGCCGAGGCCTTTCCGGGGCCCGGCGGCATCTCGGCGAGCCTCGTGCCGAGGATCGGCAGCTTCGGATCGAAATTCGACGGGCCCGGGCGTGGCGAAGACTTGTGGGCGGACTTCTTGCGCGCGCGCTTCGGGGCCGCCTCGGCGGAAGGAAGGCCGGCCCAGAGAACGACCACCAGCAGCGCCGCAACCGCGGCCGCGCGCCTCACGCCGTCACCTCGACGGACGCGGAGTGCCATCCGTTGTGCAGATACCCGCTCGGGTTCCAGACGGCTTCCTTCGGCTGGACGCTGCCCCGGCTGTCGGTCGCCCGCACCCAGATCGTCTGCCGGCCGGGGACCGACGGCGTCCAGCGGAAAGACCACAGCCGCCACGCCCAGGGCTCGTGCTGCGGATCGAGATCGGCGGTCCGCCAGGTGGCGCCGCCGTCGTCGGTGACCTCGACCTTCGCGACGTCCGGTGCGCCGGAGAACGCGAACCCGGCGATCTTCACCGCGCCTCCCGCGCGGGCGGCGGCCGGGGCATCCGTGATGCAGGACTTCACGAAGAGCTCCGTGACGGAGCGCATGTCGGCGGCGGGGACCATGACGCCCGGCGCGCCCGGCTCCTTCGGATACTTGTACGCCGTTTCCATGTAGAAGCCCTTCTGGGGCTCGGGCGCGACCGTCAGCCGCTCGAGCCACTTCATCCAGTGATCGCCCGCCCAGCCGGGAACGACGAGTCGGGCGGGTCCTCCGTGGAGGTCCGGCAGAGGCTGGCCGTTCATCTCGTCCGCGATGATCCCGTCGGCGAGGATCTTCTCGAGCTCGACGCTGCGGTGGAACGGCGGAGTCTTGACGGGCGGCTTGTCGCTTCCGAACGAGTGCAGGTGCTTCGCGCCCGCCTTGAGCCCGGCGCGGTTCAGCAGCTCCTTGACGGACACGCCCGTCCAGCGGGCGTTGCCCACGGCGCCGTAGCGCCACTGGACTCCTGGAAGAGTGGGCGAGTAGAGCCCGCGTCCGTTGCCGGCGCACTGGAGGACGCACGTCACCGACGTCCGCGGCATGCGGCGCAGGTCTTCGAGCGAGATCCGGAGCGCCCGCTCGACTTCGCCGTCCACGGCGAGCGACCAGCCCTTCCGGGACGGATACTGCGGGATCCAGTGGTGGCGGACGAAAAAGAGGTCGTTCGGCGTGAGATAGGTCGTGAGCGCGTCGAGGGGAGTCTCCGCGTCGAGCGGGTAGCCGTTCATCTGGATCATTCGCCGCCGCGCCGGCGCGATCCCGTCCGATACGGCGGCGGGCACCTTCGCCGCGGTCTTCTTCTTCCTGGCGACCGCGAGGAGCGAGCCCGGCGCGAGGACGGCGGCGCCGGCGAGCCCGAGAAATCTGCGGCGGTCGAGCGACGGCGGACAAAGCTTGCGCGTCATGGGGGCCTCCGGGGTTTGAAAAGAGTCTAACCCGACGGCAGTTGCCCGGAGTTGTCCTTTGTCCTTAGTCCTTTGTCACTTTCCGAAAGTCGCGACCACCGGGGCATGATCCGATGTCCCCACGTCTTTTCTCACGACGCACTCCCGCGCCTCGCGGGCGAGCCGGCCGCTCGCGAGGACGTAGTCGAGGCGCCATCCGATGTTCCGCTGGCGCATGTTGCGCCAGGGCGCCCACCACGTGAAGAGCCCGTCGTTGTCGGGGTCGAGCGCGCGGCCGACATCCACGAGGCCGTGAGAAAGGATCTTCTCGAAGAGCTCGCGCTCCTCGGGGAGCTGTCCGATGATCGTCGCCTTGCGCTCCTTCGGATGGACGTCGATCTCCGCGCGCGCCACGTTCAGGTCGCCGCACAGCACGATCGCATCTCCGGCGGCCGCCGCGCCCGCGGCGAACCGCTCGAGGGCTTCGAGGAAACGCAT
>DASQJK010000199.1:0-17499 GCA_035631095.1 Thermoanaerobaculia bacterium | reverse complement strand
CGCCGATCTTCGCGGTCTCCGCCTCAGGCGGAACGCCCCGAGCGGTCTCGACAATCGACACACAGGCGGGCGAAGTAGCCCACTTTTACCCGATGTTCCTCCCCGACAACCGGCGCTTCGTCTTCGTCGCGCGCAACCTGGACCCCGAAAAGACTTCGATCAACCTCGCTTCGATCGACGGAAAAGAGGTCCGGCGTCTCTTCCCGGCGGACTCGGCGCCGATCTACGCGGAGCCCGGATACCTTCTGTTCGCCCGGGACGCTTCGCTCTTCGCCCGAAAATTCGACGGGCGTTCCGCGAAGTTGGCGGGAGACCCGATTCCTGCATTCGAAAACGTCTTCTACGCGACAGAGGACAACCGGCTGGGCGCGTCGGCGACCGAAAAGCGGCTGGCTTACGTCTCGTGGCCCCCGAACCGCAAGCTCGTGTGGATCGACCGAAAGGGGCGCGAGCTCGGCACGCTCGGGGACGTGGGCGCGTACGCGGACGTCCGAATCTCGCCGGACGGCCGAAGAGTGGCCGTCACGAAGCGCGATCCGTCGCGAGGCCAGAACATGGACGTGTGGGTCCTCGACGCCGTTCGCGGGACCGGATCTCGGATCACCACGGAGCGCACCGACGAGTTCAACCCCGCCTGGTTTCCCGATGGAGAACGGCTCCTCTACGTTTCGGACCACGTCGGCTTCTACGACCTCTACGAGCGGCCGGCCGCGGGCGGGCCCGAGAAGGTCCTCGTCCGGTCGAAAACGGACAAGGTTCTTCCATCGGTCGCTCCGGACGGACGACACGTGCTCTTCGCCCTGTCGGAGGGGGCCGGCTTCGTCCGCGCCCTGGCCCCCGTGTCCGGCGGCGGAGAGCTCGGTCGGCTGACCGCAAACGCGAGCGGTACCGAGGAACATCCCGTCTTCTCTCCCGACGGGCAGTGGACGGCGTTCGAATCCGCGGAGTCGGGTGAGCCGGAGATCTACATCGAGGCGCTTTCGGGCGGCTCGCGGCGACAGGTTTCGATTGGCGGCGGTCAGGCGGCCCTCTGGAGCCGGGATGGAAAGGAGCTCTTCTACGTCGCGCGCGACGGCATGCTCACTTCGATCCCCTTGGGCCGCGCGGGCGGGCAGCTCGAGGCTGGCGAGCCTCAGGCGCTCTTCCCACTGCGCGCCGGCGGGAGAGGCGGAGACATCCAGAGCTTTCGAAACATCTACGACGTCTCGGCGGACGGGCAGAAATTTCTCGTCATCCGGCGCGTGACGGACAGCGAGCCCGACGGAGCCGTCGTGGTCACCAACTGGACACAGGCCCTTTCGAGGAACCGGTGACGCTCGGGCCGGGCTCACGCCTCGGGCCGTACGAAATCCTCGCGCAGATCGGCGCCGGCGGGATGGGCGAGGTCTGGCGTGCTCGCGACACGAGGCTCGGGCGCGACGTCGCCATCAAGGTGCTGCCCGCCTCTTTCTCAGCGGACGCCGACCGCTTGCGACGCTTCGAGCAGGAAGCGCGAGCCGCCGGGATCCTGAACCACCCGAACATCACGGCCGTTTTCGACATCGGCGAGAGCGAAGACGGCTCCCCCTACGTCGTCCAGGAGCTTCTCGAGGGCGAGACGCTGCGGCACGAGCTCGCCGGGGGAAGGCTTCCTCCGCGCAAGGCCATCGACCACGCGGTCCAGATCGCGCACGGCCTCGCCGCGGCGCACGAGAAGGGGATCGTCCATCGCGACTTGAAGCCCGAGAACGTCTTCGTGACGAAGGACGGCCGGTTGAAGATCCTCGACTTCGGCCTCGCGCGGATGACGCAGCCGGAGCTGAGCTCCCCGGCGACCGATCTTCCGACCGCGACGCCCGGCACCGAGCCGGGGATGGTCCTCGGCACCCTCGGTTACATGTCGCCCGAGCAGGTGCGCGGCCGGCCCGCCGACGCCCGCAGCGACATCTTTTCCTTCGGCGCGATCCTGTACGAGATGCTCGCCGGCCAGCGGGCGTTCAAGGGCGACTCCGCCGCCGACACCATGTCCGCCATCCTCCGGGAAGACCCGCCGGAGCTTTCCCTCACGAACGAGAACGTCTCGCCCGGGCTCGAGCGGATCGTGCGGCACTGCCTCGAGAAAACGCCCGAGCAGCGCTTCCAGTCCGCCCGCGACATCGCATTCGACCTGGAAGCGCTCTCGAGCGATTCTTCGCCGCGCCGTCCCGCGGGACCTTCCGTCGGGGTCGCACGGTCGTGGAGAGCTCCCGCCGCCGCTCTCGCCGCGCTCCTTCTCATGGTTCCGGCCGCGTTCTGGATCGGGCGCCGCTCGAATCCGGTTTCGATCCCGGCCTTCCGCCAGCTCACGTTCCGTCGAGGTGCCATCCGCGGCGCGCGGTTTACTCCCGACGGCCAGACCCTGGTCTTCGCCGCCGCGTGGGAGGGAAAGGCGCTCGCGATCTATTTGATGCGCACAGACAGCGCGGACGCCGCTCCGGTCGACTTTCCCGGCCAGACGGACCTCCTCGCCGTCGGCCGGTCGGGCGAAGCGGCCCTCCAGCTCGGGAGCCGGCAGACGGAGCCGTACGTGACTTCGGGAACGCTCGCTTCGGCTCCGATCGGCGGCGGTCAGGCACCGCGGGAGCGCCTTCAGGGAGTCCAGTGGGCGGACTGGTCCCCGGACGGGACCCGTCTTGCGATCGTGCGCGACTCCGCCGGCCGCAACCGCCTCGAGTCCCCCGTCGGAACCGTGCTGTACGAGACGGCAGGCTGGATCGGCAACCCTCGTTTTTCCCCGCAGGGAGACGCGATCGCTTTGATCGACCACTGGGGCCGCCTGGGCGATCTCGGCTCGGTCGTGCTCGTCGATCTCGCGGGGCACGCGAGGAAGCTGTCCGAGGGCTGGTCGAGCCTCCAGGGGCTGGCGTGGCCCCCGGCAGGAAAGGAGATCTGGTTCACGGGAACGAAGTTCGGTGGAAACCGCGCGCTCTACGCCGTCGGGCGCTCCGGCGATCTGCGTCTCGTTCACCGGCAGACCGGGTCGCTCACGCTCGCCGACATTTCGTCGAAGGGCGAGGCGCTGCTCGTCGACGCGGAGCTTCGTCTTGGAATCATGAGCCGCGCTCCGGGAGACGCCGCCGAGCGCGATTTTTCGTTCCTCGATTTCACCGCTCTTCGCTCGCTCTCCTCCGATGGAAAGCTCCTCCTCTTCGATGAAGCTTCGGAGGGCGGCGGCGACGAAGGCAGCATCTTCCTGAGAAAGACGGACGGCTCTCCCCCGGTTCGGCTGGGGCCCGGGTTCTCGATGGCGTTCTCCCCCGACGCAAAGTGGGTGCTCGCCGGCATCGGCCGGGAGCCGAACCTGCTGCGGCAGTTGCCCGTCGGCGCCGGGGAGCCGAGAACGATCGCGCAGGAAAAGTTCGCGGTCGCCTGGGGAGACTGGCTCCCCGACGGCCGGGTGCTCGTTTTCGGCGGTGAGACGGGGCGCGGCGCGCGTCTCTGGGTACAGAACGCCAGCGGCGGCGACGCGAAGCCCATCACGGCCGAGGGGGTCCACCTCGTTCCCTATACGAACCTGGCTTCTCCGGACGGAAAGTTCATCGCGGCGACGGGCCGCGACGGCGTGGTCTCGCTCTTCCCACTTTCCGGCGGCGAGCCGAAGGCGATTCGCGGCCTCGCGGAAGGCGAGGTGCCCTGCAGCTGGGACGCGTCCGGGAAATTCCTGTTCGTGTATCGGCCCGGCGAGTTTCCGGCGCGGGTCTTCCGCGTCGAGGTCGAAACGGGAGCTCGGTCGCCCTGGAAAGATCTGATGCCTCCCGACCCGACCGGCGTCACCTTCATCCGCCCGCCCCATTTCTCCGGCGACGGCGGAGCGTACGCATACAGTTTCACGCGGGTTCTGCACACTCTGTTTCTCGCGAGGGACCTCCGTTGATGCCGATTCCCTCCGGCTCCCGGCTGGGCCCCTACGAGATCGAGTCGCCGCTCGGCGCCGGAGGGATGGGCGAGGTCTATCGCGCGCGGGACACGCGTCTCTCCCGTTCGGTCGCGATCAAGGTCCTGCCCGAGGCGTTGTCCCGAGACCCGGAGCGCGCCGCCCGCTTCGAGCGCGAGGCACGGTCGGCATCCGCACTCTCCCACGCCCACGTGGTCGTGGTGTACGACGTCGGGCGCTCGGAAGACTCGCTGTATCTCGTCACCGAGATCGTCGAAGGAGGCGACCTGCGCGGTCTCCTCTCTCGAGAGCGTCCTTCACTTCGCCGCGCCGTCGATCTCGCGGTCCAGATCTCGTCCGGTCTCGCGGCGGCGCACGAGAGCGGCGTCGTCCATCGGGACCTGAAGCCGGAGAACGTCCTGATCGGGCGCAACGGGGAAGCCAAGATCGGCGATTTCGGACTCGCGAAGTTGACGGAGGGCCCGGGCGGCTCGTCGTCTCACCTGCCGACTTCCGACGGTCTCGAGACGTCGGAGGGGATCGTCATGGGAACGGTGGCGTACATGTCGCCCGAACAGGCGCGAGGAGACGCGGTCGACTTCCGATCGGACCAGTTCGCGTTCGGGTCCCTCCTCTACGAGATGCTCTCGGGGCGACCCAGCTTTCGCCGCGCATCCGCCGCCGAAACGCTGTCCGCCATCATCCGCGACGATCCCGAACCGCTGCGGAAAATCGACCCGTCGATTCCGCCGAACCTGTCGTGGATCGTGGAACGCTGCCTGGCGAAGGAGCCTCGGAACCGTTACGCGTCCACACGCGACCTCGCGTCGGATCTCGAGCTCGTCCGCGACCGCTGGTCGGATTTGACCGGCCGCGTCTGGGAAGCGCCGGGCTCCGCAGTCCCGAGGCGTTCCCGGACGGCGCTTCTGCTCGCCGCCGGAATCGCCGTCGCGCTCACGGCCGCCGCTCTCGTGGCGCTGATGGGGCGGCGCGGACCGCCGGCGGCCCCGCCGGGTCCGATCCGATTCACCATTCCACCGCCGGCCGCGAAGTTCGTCACTCGATTCGACACGATCAGCCTGGCGTTCTCGCCGGACGGGTCGCGCCTCGCCTTCATAGCGGACGAGACGGAGTCTTCCCGGGAAGTCGCGCCGACCGCTCGGCCCTCGCGGAAAATCTGGGTGCGCAACATATCGGACCTCGAAGCGCGCCCCGTGGCGGGAACGGAGGGCGCCGCCTCGATTTTCTGGTCGCCGGACGGGCGATCGATCGGGTTCATCGTGGACGCGCAGCTGCGGAGGCAGGATCTCGGCGCGGGCGCCGCCGTTTCCATCTGCGACGTGCCCTCTCCCGTCTCGACGGTCGCAGGGAGCTGGGGCGCGGGAGTGATCCTCTTCGCGTCCACTTTCGAAGGCATCGTCTATCGGGTGCCGGCGGACGGCGCACACGCACCGGAGCCTCTCATTCGGCCGGACCGCTCACGCGGAGAGACCCGCGTCGGGTGGCCGCACTTTCTGCCGGACGGTCGGTCCTTTCTCTACGTCGCGACCCGGAAGGATGGGGCGGGACACCTCATGTTCTCGTCGCTCGACTCCGGTGCGCCTCGCGAGGTCGGCCTGGTCAACTCCCGCGTCGAGTACGCCGATCCGGGATTCGTCGTCTTCGCGCGGGACGGAGCGCTCGTGGCGCAGCGGTTCGATCCGAAGAGCAAGACACTGGCGGGACCGCTCGTGTCCCTCGCTCCGTCGGTCCATTACTTCTACACGAGCAAGTGGGCTGGCTTCACGGTCTCCCGCACTGGCTCGCTCGCCTGGCAACCGCAGGGAAACGTCAGCCTCCTGACCTGGTTCGACCGTTCCGGAAAGAGCCTCGGCGAGGTGGGTTCCCCGAACGCAGGAGACACGATCAGCATCTCGATTTCTCCCGACGGACGAGACGCGGCGTTCGATCGGACGCGTTCCGATCTGGGGACGTTCGACGTCTGGCGAATCGACCTCTCCCGGGGCGTCGAAACTCGATTGACGTCGGACCCGAATACGGAGTTCGATCCCGTGTGGCTGCCGGACGGGCGGCATCTCGTCTATTCCGTCGTCCACGACTATCTGCCGCGGCTCGTTCGCCGCGATCTCGCCAGCGCCCTCGAGGAGCCGCTGCTTCCGGAGGGAACCTTTCAGCAGGCGCTCGACGTCACGTCCGACGGACGCCGGCTGCTCTTCTCGCAGACCGGGGAGAAATCGAGAAAGGGCATCTGGATGCTTTCGTTGAACGGGCCGGCCTCCCCGGTTCCCCTCGTCGTATCCACGCACACTCAGGATATCGCGCGACTCTCTCCCGACGGCCGGTTTGTCGCGTACATATCGGACGAATCCGGACGGCCCGAAGCCTACGTCGCGCAGATGGGCGCGAGCTCGCCGAGCGTGCGTGTGTCGCCTTCCGGCGCGGTTCTCCTGCGCTGGAGCCGGGACGGGAGCGAGATCTTCTATACCTCCCCGGGACAGCAGCTCTTCTCGGCTTCGGTGGCCACGTCGCCATCCCTGCAGATTGGCGCGCCGCGGCTGCTCTTCTCTCTTCCACCGGGCGGCTGGAGAGCCTTCGACGTGGCCGCGGACGGCCGTTTCCTGGCTTCCGTGCCGCAATCGAGCTATGCGACGCAGCCTCTCCGGGTTGCCCTGAACTGGACTTCGGAGGTTCCGAAGTGAAGAAGACCTCCGAGTGGGGGCCCGCGTAGAATCCGGACCACTCTCCATGTCCATTTCAGCCGGCTCCCGTCTCGGGCCCTACGAGATCCTCGCTCCGATCGGCGCGGGCGGGATGGGCGAGGTCTGGAAGGCGCGGGACGCGAAGCTCGATCGAAACGTGGCGATCAAAGTCCTGCCCCGGTCCGTCGCCTCGGATCCCGACACGCTCGCGCGGTTCGAGCGCGAGGCCAAGGCCGTCGCGGCGTTGTCTCACCCGAACATCCTGGCGATCCACGACTTCGGCAACCAGGACGGCATCGCCTACGCCGTCATGGAGCTTCTGGAAGGCGAGACCCTGCGCGGGAAGCTCGACGCCGGCCCGATCAGCCAGAAGCAGGCCGTGGACTACGCGCTGCAGGTCGCCAGAGGCCTGTCCGCTGCGCACGAGAGGGGAGTGGTCCACAGGGACCTGAAACCCGAGAACGTTTTCGTCAACCGGGACGGCCACGTGAAGATCCTGGACTTCGGGCTGGCGAAACGAGTCGAGGCGGTTGCCCCGGGCGAGGAGACGAGCGCCCCGACGGCCTCCGGCCACACCGAACCGGGAGTGGTCATGGGGACGTCCGGCTACATGTCGCCCGAGCAGGTGAAAGGCTTCCCGGTCGATCACCGGTCCGACATCTTTTCGTTCGGGACGATCCTCTACGAGTTGCTCTCGGGGAAGAAAGCGTTCAAGCGGGACACGAAAGCAGAGACGACCGCGGCGATCCTGATGAAGGAGCCGCCGGAGCTATCGGAGTCGGGCCGGAACATTTCGCGCGCTCTCGATCGCATCGTCAAGCATTGCCTCGAGAAGGACCGCGAGAGTCGATTCCAGTCCGCGAGAGACATCGCGTTCAGCCTCTCGGAGCAATCCTCGACGGCTGCGACGAGCGGTGCGCGGGAGATCGCCGTTCCCGTCTCTTCACAAAGCCTCCGCATCGCGGTGCTGCCGTTCAAGCATGGCGATGCCGGCGCCGATCTCGCGACTCTGGCGGAGGGACTGTCGGAAGAGATCGTGACCGGTCTCTCGAGGTTTCGGTACCTGTCCGTGGTCGCAAACGATCCGGCGGTGGTCCGCTCGAGCCCCGAATCCGGCGCTCGCTATTTGCTCGAGGGAAGCATCCGCAAGGGCGGGTCCGCCATTCGAATCAGCGTTCAGCTCGTCGACGCCGAGACGGGCACGAAGCTCTGGGCCGAGACGTACAACCACGACCTCCAGACGTCGACCGTTTTTGCGATACAGGACGACGTCGCGGGCCGCATCGTCGCCACGGTCGCCGACAGTTACGGAGTGCTCGTGCACTCCATGCGGTCGGCGATGCGGCAGAAGGACGACGTCCACTTGACGCCCCTGGAATGGCAGTTCCAGTACTTCGCCTATCGCGAGCAGATCACTCCCTCCGCCTACGCGGAGCTGAAAAGCCGCGTGGAGCGCGCGGTCGAGCGGGACGGCCGCCGGTCGGAGCTGTGGGCCTGCCTCGCGCAGATTTTCGTCGACGAATATGCGTTCGGATTCGGAACCGACCCGGCCGCCCTCGACCGCGCCCTGACCGCGGCCCGCCGCGCGGTCGAACTGGATCGAGCGAATCAGTTCGCGCTCGTCGCGTTGGCGCAAACGCACTTCTTCCGCCAGGACCTCGCGGCGTTCGGTCCCGCCGCCGAGCGCGCGATGGCCTTGAACCCGCTCAACACGGACGCGGTCGGAATCCTGGGACTCCAGATCGTGCATACGGGCGAGTTCGAGCGAGGCGCCGCGATCGTGCGGCGCGCGATGGAGCTCAATCCCAACCACGCGGGCTGGATGCACTTCGCGCCTCTTTGGGAGGCCTTCCACAAGGGCGACTACGAGCACGCCCTCGAACGCGCCAACCGGGTGGACGTCCCCGGCCTCTTCTGGCCATACCTCGTCATGGCCTCGGCCTGCGGCCACCTCGGTCGGGTCGCCGAAGCGGAGGCCGCGGTCCGGGACCTGCTGGCGCTCGATCCGGAGTTCGCCGCGCACGCCCGATCGAACGTCAAGACCTGGCACTTCGCGAGCGGCCTCATGGATCCGATTCTCGAAGGGCTCCGCAAGGCGGGTCTGCCGATTCCGGAGGCGGAGGAATCGCCGCGGCCGCCGAAACGAAGCGGGTCAGGCGCGTCAGGCGCAAACAAGTCGGAGCAATCCCGGGCCGGCGAAGGCTTCTGGGTCGCGGTGCTGCCGTTCAAGTACAACGGCCTCGACCGGTCCCTCACGACTCTGGCCGAGGGACTGACGGAGGAGATCGTGACCGGCCTGTCGCGCTTCTCCTACCTGCGGGTGATCTCGCGCGGCTCGGCCGGGGATGGACAATCTTCCGGCAAGGATGTCCGGGCGAGGTACGTGATGGAAGGAAGCCTCCGCCAGGCCGGCTCGAGGCTTCGCATCGCCGCCCAGCTCGTCGACGCGAACTCGGGCGCTCACCTGTGGGCGGAAACCTATGACAGACCTTTCGAGCCGGAAACCGTTTTCGATCTTCAGGACGAGTTGGTTCCGAGGATCGTCTCGACGGTCGCCGACATGAATGGAGTTCTTCCCCGGAGCATGAGCGAAACGGCGCGGAGCCGCGCTCCCGAGCAGTTGAGCCCCTATGAAGCGGTGCTGCGCAGCTTCGGCTACTTCGAGCGGGTCAATGCCGAAGAACTTGCCGCTGCGCGAGCGGGCCTGGAATCCGCGGTGCAGAAGGCGCCCGCATATGCCGATGCGTGGGCCATGCTGGCGTTGCTGTGCGTCCAGGAGCACGCGCAGGGATTCAACCTTCAGCCCGATTGCCTGGCGAACGGCGCCCTCGCGGCGCGCCGCGCCGTCGACGCCGCTCCAGCGAACCATCTCGCCCATTTCAGTCTGGCCCAGGCGTTCTTCTTCCAGAAGGAATTCCAGAGCTTCCGTCACGCGGCGGAGCGCACCGTCGCGCTCAACCCGATGGACGGCAACTCCATCGCCTTCCTGGGCGAATTGCTGACCTACGCGGGCGACTGGGAGCGCGGGATGGCACTGGCGGGGCGCGCCAAACAGCTCAACCCGCGCCATCCAGGCTGGTACTGGTACGCCGACTTCTACAACTCATACCGGCAGGGCGACTACCGCGCCGCGATCGACTTCGTCCTCAAGGCGAATCTGCCGAGCCACTGGGGAATGCACGCGGCGCTGGCCGCTGCATACGCCCAACTCGGAGAGCAGGACGCGGCCGCGAAGGCCCTGCGGGCTCTGCTCGAACTGCGTCCGGACTTCGCGGAAACGCTTCACGCGGACGTCGAGAAATGGTGGCACCCCGAATACGGCAGGCACTTCATGGACGGCCTGCGCAAAGCAGGACTGCAGATCGCGAACGACAAGGCATGACCATCGCGAACGGAAGCCGGCTGGGTCCCTACGAGATCCTCGCTCCCATCGGCGCCGGCGGGATGGGAGAGGTCTGGCGCGCGCGGGATCCACGGCTCGGGCGGGATGTCGCGATCAAGGTGCTGCCGGCCTCGTTTTCCGCCGACCCCGGCCGGCTGCGCCGCTTTGAGCAGGAGGCTCGGGCCGCCGGGATCCTGAACCACCCCAACATCACCGCCGTGTTCGACATCGGCGAGCATGACGGCGCCCCCTATGTCGTCCAGGAGCTGCTCGAAGGCGAGACGCTTCACTCGGCGCTGGCGCGGGGACGCATTTCATCGAGGAGAGCGATCGACTATGCGCTCCAGATCGCCCACGGCCTCGCCGCCGCCCACGAAAAGAGGATCGTCCACAGGGACCTGAAGCCCGAGAACCTCTTCGTCACCAGAGACGGCCGCGTCAAGATCCTCGACTTCGGCCTCGCCAAGCTCACGCACCAGGAGGAGGGCTCAGGGGCGACGAGCCTGACCACCGCAGCGGCCGGCACCGAGCCCGGTGTCGTGCTCGGGACTCTGGGCTACATGTCGCCCGAGCAGGTGCGGGGCAGGCAGGCCGACCCCCGAAGCGACATTTTCTCGTTCGGCGCGATCCTCTACGAGATGCTCGCGGGGAGGAGAGCCTTCCGCGGCGAGTCGGCCGCCGACACGATGTCAGCCATTCTCCGGGAAGACCCGCCGGACCTTTCTGCCACCAATCGGGACATCTCCCCCGGACTGGAGCGGATCGTCCACCACTGTCTCGAAAAAGATCCTGAGCGTCGCTTTCATTCGGCGCACGATCTGGCGTTCGATCTCGAATCGCTCTCGACACCTTCGGACAGTCGCGCGACGAGGTCCAGTGTCGGACCTCCTGAAGGTTGGGCGTTCCGGCGCACGTTGCTGGCGCTTGCGATTTCGGGCGCGGCGGGCGCCGCTTTCTTCGTCGGGACCCGCGCCTCTTTTCGGAGCCGGGAGTCGAAGCCCGAGACTTTCCGAAGGGTGACGTTTCGCCGCGGAAACATCCTCAGCGCGCGGTTCGTGCCCGATGGGCAGACGGTCGTGTATTCGGCGGCCTGGGAAGGCAACCCGTCCGAGCTGTTCACACTCCGAACGGACGACACGGGATCGCGTCCCCTCGGCATTCGCAACGCCGAGATCCTCGGCGTGTCGTCGAAAGGCGAGCTCGCGGTGCTTCAGACGAATCAACGCACGCTCGCCCGCATACCGCTCGGAGGCGGTTCGCCGCGGGACGTGATGGAGAACGTCGAAGGAGCCGACTGGAGTCCTGACGGCGAGGCTCTGGCGGTGTTGAGGAGACTTCCCGCCGTCACGCGGCGGCTCGAGTATCCGATCGGCCGGGTTCTCGCCGAGGGAACCAGTGTCGGCAGCCCACGTATCGCGCCGGACGGCCAGCTCGTGGCGTTCGTCGAACACATCGACTTCCGGAATCAGGGGATTGCGGTTGTCGATCACTCCGGAAAAAAGCGGGAGCTTTCCACCGGCTGGGATGGGGTTCGCGGCCTCGCCTGGTCCTCGAAAGGCGATGAGCTTTTCTTCGTGGCGGGTAAGACGGAGGACGACGTGAGCCTTCGCGCCGTCGATCTTTCCAGTCACGAGCGCGTCTTGCTGCCGGGAGCGTCCGGCGCCTTTCTGCACGACGTCGCGAGAGACGGAAAAATTCTGCTGGAGCGTTCGAGCGCGCACCGCGGCATCCTCTTCGGATCGGCTGACCAGGAACGGGAGACGCAGCTCGCCTGGCTCGACGGTTCTTATCCTTACGACCTTTCCGCGGACGGGCGCCAGATTGTTTTCGGCGAGGGCGGCGAGGGCGGAAGCGCCAAAGGGGATGCCTACCTCCGCCGCACGGACGGTTCGCCACCGGTTCGTCTCGGGGACGGGTCGCCGACGAGTCTTTCGCCCGACGGAAAGTGGGCGCTGACGAAGACACGGGGCTCGTCACCCGATCTCGTCCTTCTCCCGACGGGCCCCGGCACGCCAAAGAAGATCCCGCTTCGAGGCATCACCCGTTTTGGCGCGAGGTTCTCGCCCGACGGCAGAATTCTGGTTTTCCATGCGACCACCGGTAAAGACTTCGGGCTTTTCGTCATGGGCGTCGATGGAGGAACGGTCCGATCCGTCGACGTGGCGGGTCTCGATCTGTCTCATGTTTTCGCCGTGTCCCCGGACGGCGAGCTTCTGGCTTATGGCACGACCGACCACAAGGTGCGGATCGCTCCCATCGACGGCGGATCATCGCGGGACGTGCCGCATGCGGGCCTGGAGCCGCATGACAAGCTGACGCAGTGGAGCTCCGACAAACGCTCTCTATACGTCTACCGCGAGGGAGAGATTCCGGCGCGCGTCTGGCGCCTCGACGTCGAGACCGGAGAGAAGGTTCTCTGGAAGGAGTTGAAGCCCTCCGATGCCGCCGGAGTCACGCAAATCGACGCTGTCTCGATCACGCCCGACGGCCGCTCGTATGCGTACGGCTACGCCGTGGTGGACACTTCGACGCTGTATGTCGTATCCGGCCTGAAGTGACGGCCTTCCGACGAAGACCGCGCCGAAGTGACCGCTGAAAGTCCGCCCGTTACGGTGCCGATTCGCGGCGATGGTGCGAGAGAATACGCGCTGAGACCCTGGACCGGAGCATGATCGCGCGCGCCCGCACTGTGGATGCGATGACGAGGGAAGCGGCCCGTATGGAGTCCGTTCGGAAGGCCGACCTCTGCCCGGGCGATCGTCTGCTCGTGGCAACGACGAACTCGGTCTACGAAATCGGGCTGGCCGACGATGCGCTGTACTCGATCTCCGGCGGGTGGTTCGACCGCCAGGGCATCGCCCCGGCGAAGATGTCGATCGCCGGATGCACGTGGGGCGGCAGCGCGATCCATCGCGACATCGTCGCCGCTCGAGGCCTCCGGTTGGAGTTCGGCAACCGGGTGGTGACGTCGACGATCCGCCAGGTCCGGATCATCCGGCGCGAGCTCTTCGGCGAGCCTCTCGACGAGACGGTGCCGGAAGGTCCGATCCACTGAAGGCGAGCGCGCCGTGACGGTAGCCGCGGGCACCCGGCTCGGGGTTTACGAGATCCTGTCTCCGCTCGGTGCCGGCGGCATGGGAGAGGTGTGGCGAGCGAGAGATACGCGGTTGGGCCGCGAGGTGGCGATCAAGATCCTGCCGCCTTCGTTGTCCGCGGACGCCGACAGGCTGAGAAGGTTCGAGAAAGAGGCTCGCGCGGCCTCGTCTCTCAATCATCCGGCCATCGTCACCATCTACGAGATCGGGAAGGAGAACTCGGTCACATATCTCGCGATGGAGCTCGTGGACGGCGCGACCCTTCGGGACTTGCTCGCGGAAGGTCCGCTGCCTGTCCGCCGCATGCTCGGGATCGGCGCCCAGATCGCCGACGGCCTCGCCAAGGCCCACGGAACCGGAATCGTCCACCGCGACCTGAAGCCCGAGAACGTGATGGTGTCCAGGGACGGCTTCGCAAAAATCCTGGACTTCGGCCTGGCGAAGCTCGCTGCGCCCGAGGCCGGGTCCGGTCAGGAAACGAAATCGCCGACCGTCTCCGCGGGGACCGAGCCGGGCGTCGTCATGGGCACGGTCGGCTACATGTCGCCGGAGCAGGCGCGCGGAGCGGCTCTCGACTTCCGCTCCGACCAGTTCGCGCTCGGGTCGGTGCTGTACGAGATGGCCACCGGAAAGCGGGCCTTTCCCGGCGAGACGAAACCCGAGATTCTGGCGGCGATCATCCGGGACGAGCCTCAGCCCATCGCCGGCTTGAATCCGAGGCTGCCCGCGCCGCTTCGCTGGATCATTGATCGCTGTCTCTCGAAGGATCCGCGGGAGCGATACGCGTCGACCGAAGACCTGGCGCGCGACCTTCGGAGCGCTGAGACTCATCTCTCCGAAATCTCCACTGGAATCGCCGTCGACGAATCGCGCGAGCGCGGCCCCGCGGCGTCCCGATGGAAGAAGGCGTTCGGAATCACGGCCTGGCTGCTCGCCGGTGCCGCCGTCGCGACGATCGGCTGGCGGCTGGCGGCCGGACGCTCCACGCGGCAGTCGGAAGTCCCCTCCTTCCGGCGCGTCACCTTCCAGAGGGGCAACATCCTCCATGCGCGTTTCGCCCCCGACGGCCAGACCATCCTCTACGCGGCATCCTGGGAGGGCCGGCCCACGGAGATCTTTTCGACTCGCGTTGACGGCACGGAGTCCCGGCCTCTCGGCATGGCCAGATCGGACCTCGCGGCCGTGTCCGGAAGCGGCGAGCTGCTCATCCTTCTCAAGAATTCGGATTTCACGACGCCGGCAGGCATCTCCACTCTGGCCAGGGTTCCGCTCGCAGGGGGAGCTCCGCGCGAGATCGCGCAGGGCGTGCACGCGGCGGAGTGGCTGCGCGGAGGCGCCATCGTCGTGCAGCACCATCTCGCGGCGGACCACGATGCGCTGGAAACGCCGGTTGGAAAGCGCCGGCTCGAATACAGCGGCTCCGCGCCCAGGGTCTCCGCGGACGGGCGGCTCATCGCGATCGCTCGAGAAACGACTGAAGGCGGGGACCTGACCGTTCTCGATGACGAAGGAAAGATCCTCTGGAGCGTGAAGACGGCCGCCGAGTTCCTCGCCTGGCATCCCGGCGGCGAGATCTGGTTCACGCGCGTCGTGGGTCAGGACCCCGGCCTCTTCGCCGCCTCGCGCGGCGCCTCCGTTCGCCCGGTCCTCAAGGCCCACGGCTGGGTCCTGCACGACATAGCCCCGGACGGCCGGCTGCTCATGGAACGCGGGGTGGCCCGCAACAGCATCCGCCTGCGGGCCGGCACCGAAACGAAGGAGCGCGAGCTCTCGTGGCTCGACGGCTCCACCCTCGCCGGGATGTCGGCCGACGCCGGCGCGGTGCTGTTTTCCGAAGGCAACGAAGCCGGCAGCCGCGCCGGAGGCGTGTACCGGCGAGCGACGGACGGCTCCCCGGCGGTTCGGCTGGCCGACGGGGAGGCGCTCGCGTTCTCCGAGGACGGACGCTGGGCGCTGGTGCGCGGGGCGGGGAACCTCCCGTACGCCTTCGTCCCGACCGGGGCCGGGCAGTCCCTCCCTCTCGACCTGGCGGGCGAGCACGTTGTCTCCGCCGCCTTTCTGCCCGGGACGGAGCCGCGTGTCGTCGCCACCGTCGGTGTGAGCCCCGACCGCGGGCGCGTCGAGATCATCACGCCGGCCGGCCGCCGGTCGACGGGGATTTCGCCGGGCTTCACGAAGGGCGACGTGGCTATTTCGCCGGACGGAAGCGCCATCGCCTATGGAGCGGCCTTCAGCACAGGACCACGCGAGGTGGCGCTCTGCCGGCTCGAGAAGCCGCCCTGCCGCAAGCTGTCGCTGCCGGCGGAGGCGACCCCGGTGCAGTGGAGCGGGGATGGCCGGTTCCTGTATCTGCGCGACTGGGGCCAGATTCCGGCCCATGTGACTCGTTACGACATTTCGAGCGGCGCCCAGATCTCCTGGCTGACCCTCGGACCGGAAGATGCCGCGTCGATCATCAGCATCGGCCGGATCCTTCTCTCGCGTGACGGCCGGACGTACGCGTTCGACTCTGCCCATGTCGAAGACTCGAGCCTCTTCCTCGTCGAAGGCCTGCGCTGATGCGGTCGGCTGGACTTCGAAAACCATGACGCTCACCGCGGGCTCCCGGCTCGGGCCCTACGAGATCCTCGCGCCGATCGGCGCCGGCGGGATGGGCCAGGTCTGGAAGGCGCGGGATACGCGGCTCGAGAGAACCGTGGCGATCAAGGTGCTGCCGGAGCACCTCTCCTCTTCGCCGGACTCGCGACAGAGGTTCGAGCGGGAGGCGAAGACGATCTCGCAGCTTTCTCACCCGCACATCTGCGCGCTTCACGACGTCGGTCGGGAAGGAGATCGCGAGTACCTCGTCATGGAGCTGCTCGAAGGTCAGACCCTCGCCGACAGGCTGCTGAAAGGTCCGCTTCCGATTTCCGAGACTCTGCGGTTCGGCGCGCAGATCGCCTCGGCCCTGGATGCGGCGCATCGAAAGGGGATCGTGCACCGCGACCTGAAGCCGGCCAACGTGATGTTGACGAAGTCGGGCGTTAAGCTCCTCGACTTCGGCATCGCGAAGATGCTCGCGCCGACACCGACGATGGAGAGCCTGACGTCGGCCGCGACCGCGGCCAAAGACGTGACCCGGCCCGGGATCGTCCTAGGCACGGTTCCCTACATGGCGCCCGAGCAGCTCCAGGGCGGCGAAACCGATTCCCGAGGCGACATCTTCGCGCTGGGGGCCGTGCTTTACGAGATGGCGACGGGGCGCCGGGCCTTCGACGGCGGGAGCGCGGTCTCCATCATGTCGGCCATCCTGACGAGCGAACCGCCTCCGGTCTCGAGCGTCCAGCCGATCGCCCCGCCGGCTCTCGATCGCCTCGTGGGGACGTGTCTCGCCAAGGAGCCTGACGACCGGTGGCAGACCGCGCGAGACGTCGAGCTCCAGCTTTCCGCGATCACGGGAGCGGCCGCGGCCACTCCGGTTGCCGGAGTCGCCGCCGCGCCTCCTCGTGGCCGCGCTCGGTGGCTTCCCTGGGCAATCGCAAGCGCCTCCGCCGCCGTTGCGGCGGCCGTCGCGATGGCGGCTTTCATGCGCGCCCGGGCGCCGCAGGATCGACCCGCGCAGACGATCCGTTTCTCCGTGTCCCCCCCGGCCAACGGCGCCTTTTCGTATTTCGTGGAGACTTCCTTCCTTGCCGTCTCGCCGGACGGGACGCAGCTGGCCTACGTCGCTTCCGAACCGCAGGGCGGCCAACGCGTCTTCGTCCGCCCGCTCTCCGCCGCGGAAGCCCGGCCGATCGCCGGAACCGAACGCGCCCGGTCCCTTTTCTGGTCGCCCGATGGCCGCTCGATCGGGTACTTCGCCGACGACAAGCTCCGGCGGGTCAATGTCTCCGGGGGAGCGGCGGTCTCGATCTGCGACGTTTCCTCGCGGCTCGGCAGCTCGGGAACGTGGGGAGCGGGCGGCGACATCCTCTTCAGCGGGGGCCTGGGCGAGGCCATATACCGCGTCCCCGCCTCCGGCGGCACGCCGGCCGCACTGCTTCGACCGGATCCCTCGCGCGGCGAGTCGGTCGTGCTCTGGCCGTGGTTCCTGCCTGATGGAAAGCGCTTCCTCTATCTCCTCATACCCCAGGCCGGGCCCGCGACCCTGATGCTCGCGGAGCCGGGAAAGTCTCCGCGGCCGGTCATGCCCCTCGATTCCGCCGCGCAATACGCCGATCCGGGTTATCTCCTCTTCGCCCGGGAAGGCGCGCTGCTCGGACAGCGCTTCGACGCGAAGACCGGACAGACGTCGGGCGAGCCGTTCTCGGTCGCCGAACGCGTGCGGTACTTCCTGTCGACAGGTTCCGCCTCTTTCGCGGCTTCACGCTCCGGCACGCTCGCCTATCAGTCCGAGGGAGACCGCCGGCGGCTGGTCTGGTTCGACCGCACCGGCAGGGAACTCGGCTCGCC
>DASQJK010000198.1:0-2244 GCA_035631095.1 Thermoanaerobaculia bacterium | reverse complement strand
ATCTCCGCGAAGGACTTCGGCTTCACCGTCCGCGCGCTCTCGCTCGGACTCAATAGCCTCGGAATCCAGCCCGGCGACCGCGTGGCGATCCTCTCGGAAAACCGTCCCGAGTGGGCCATGGCCGATTACGCCATTCTCTGCGCCGGCGCGTGGTCCGTTCCCATCTACCCGACACTTCCCGCGGCGCAGATCGCGCCTCTCCTGAATGACTGCGGGGCGCGCGCCGTGTTCCTCTCGACGGCCGACCAGCTGGCGAAAATCCGGGAGATCCGCGACAAGTGCCCGGCGCTCGAGTACGTCATCGCCATGGCGGCGACTCCGCCCTCCGAGGCCGGATACATGTCGTTCAACGGGGCGGTCGACAAGGGGCGCCCCACGCTCGAGATGAGCCCCGCCCTCTTCGACCAGCGCGCGAGCCGCGTGAAGCCGGATGACGTCGCCACGATCATCTACACCTCGGGGACCACGGGGGAGCCGAAGGGGGCGATGCTCACGCACCGCAACTTCGTCGCCAACTGCGAGGGATCTCTCTCCCGCGTGCCGATCAGGGGAGACGGAACCGCGCTCTCGTTTCTCCCGCTTTCCCACGTGTTCGAGCGAATGCTCGACTATGCGTACCTCTACCAGGGCGCGACAATCGCCTACGCCGAGTCGATCGAAAAGCTGCGCGACAACTTCCAGGAGATCAACCCGCACTGCTTCGGAGCCGTGCCCCGCGTCTACGAGAAGCTCCACGCGAAGATCCGCGACAAGGTGGACTCGGGGAGCCCCGTCCGCAAGAGGCTCTTCGAGTGGGCCGTCTCCGTGGGCGCCGAGCGCGTCGCGTATGAGGAGCGCAACGAGCCGCTCCCGTCATCCCTCGCGTGGAAGGCGAAGCTCGCGGACCGGCTCGCTCTTCACAAGATCAAAGGAGTCCTCGGAAATCGATTCCAGTTCGCGGTCTCGGGGGGAGCGCCACTGTCACGTGAGCTCGCCGAGTTCTTCATTGGAGCGGGCGTGCAGATCTTCGAGGGGTACGGCCTGACGGAGACGTCGCCCGTCATCTCGGTCAACGCGCCGGGCGCGTGGCGGCTCGGGAGCGTTGGTCAGCCGATCCCGCAGGCAGAGGTGCGGATCGCGCCGGACGGGGAGATCCTCACGCGCGGTCCCTGCGTCATGAAGGGCTACTTCAACAAGCCGGAGGCCACGGCCGAGGCGATCGACGCGGAGGGTTGGTTTCACACGGGCGACATCGGCCATCTCGACGCAGACGGGTTTCTCGTGATCACGGATCGCAAGAAGGACCTGATCGTTCTCGCCGGGGGAAAGAAGGCCGCGCCCCAGCCGATCGAGAACGAGCTCAAGCAGTCTCCGTTCATCAGCATTCCCATCGTGCTCGGCGACCGCCACAAGTTCCTCGCGGCGCTGATCGTCCCGAACTTCGAGCGCCTGAGCGCCTACGCGGCCAGCAAGCACATCGAGCTCGCCCCGTCGGCGATCGACGCCAACCCGGAGATCCGGGCCTTGTTCCAGAGGGAGATCGACGAGTACAACCGCGACAAGGCGAGCCACGAGCAGATCCGCGCGTTCGCCCTCCTTCCTGTGGACCTGACCGTCGAAGACGGGTCGATGACTCCGTCTTTGAAGGTCAAGCGGAGAGTCGTCGAGAAGCGCTACCAGGAGCTGATCGCGTCCATGTACCAGAACGCGGAGAAGTCGCATGTCGCCTGACCGGACGGGCGCCTTCGACCTCACGCTCGGTGACGACGGGCTCGCCGTCCTGACGTTCGACCTGCCGGGGGAGAAGGTCAACAAGTTCTCGCGGGACTCGATCCGCGAGCTCGCCGAAATGCTCTTGAAGCTCGACCGCGAGCCGCGCATCCGCGCTCTCCTGATCCGTTCGGGGAAGCCGGGGGTGTTCATCGCCGGAGCGGACATCAAGGAGTTCGTCTCGACTCCGGCGGGAGAGGCCCGCGACGCCGTCCGCGCCGTGCAGGCGCTCTTCGAGCAGCTGGCGCACCTCCCGTATCCCACCGTCGCCGCCATCGACGGCGTCTGCCTGGGTGGAGGCACCGAGCTCGCGCTCGCCTGCGACTATCGCGTGATGTCCGATTCCAGGAAGTCGCAGATCGGGCTTCCGGAAGTGCGGCTCGGGATCTTCCCCGCGTGGGGAGGGTGCACGCGGCTGCCTCGGCTCGTCGGCCTCCAGAAAGCCCTCGACCTCATCCTCACGGGCAAGACGCTCGACGCCAGGCGTGCGAAGAA
>DASQJK010000197.1:0-11872 GCA_035631095.1 Thermoanaerobaculia bacterium | reverse complement strand
CGGCCGGCGCCGCCGGCGTGTTCTTCGGCGCACTGCAACATGCCGCAACGAGCGCGAGCGTCAGCGTCATCACACTATTTCTCACTTTCCACCTCCACGACGTCGCGCGGGATCAGGTCGTACTTCTTCGCGTAGTAGCGGAACGAGCGGAACGACATTCGAAGCAGCTCGGCCGCCTTGGTCTGCACGCCTTCGCAGCGGTCGAGGGCCTCGCGCATGAGCCGCTTGCCGACCGCTTCGAGATACGCCTCGAGGTTGATGCCCTCGACGGGAAGGCTCTCGAAGTCGGGCACGCGGGTCTTCACGCCGAGCGCGATCGACTCGGGAAGGCTCGACGCCGTGATCACCGGGCCGGCCTCGAGGGCCACCGTCCGCTCGAGCGTGTTCTCGAGCTCGCGCACGTTGCCCGGCCACGGGTAGGCCTCGAGAAGGCGCATCGCCTCGGTCGAGATTTTCTTCTCCGGGATCTTCTGGTCTTTGCAGATCTTCAGGATGAAGTGCGACGTCAGAGGCGCGATGTCCTCCAGCCGCGAGCGCAGCGGCGGCAGGACGATAGGGATGACGTTGATCCGGTAGAACAGGTCCTCCCGGAACTTCCCTTCGGTCACGAGCTCGGTCAGGTCCTTGTTGGTGGCCGCGATGATGCGGACGTCGACGCTCGTCTCCTCGTTGCCGCCGACTTTCCGGATCACCTTCTCCTGGATCGCGCGGAGGAGCTTCACCTGCATCGTCGGGGTCGTCTCGGAGATCTCGTCTAAGAACAGCGTGCCGTTGTCCGCCTCGGTGAAGAGGCCGCGCTTCTCCTTGACGGCGCCGGTGAACGCGCCGCGCTCGTGGCCGAAGAGCTCGGACTCGAGCAGCGTCTCCGGGAGCGCGCCGCAGTTGATCGAGACGAACTTCTTGTCCTTCCGGATGGAGGTGTAGTGGATGGCCCTGGCGATGAGCTCCTTGCCGGTGCCGCTCTCCCCGGTCAGAAGGACGGTCGAGGAGACTTTCCCGATCCTCTCGATCGTGCGGAAGATCTCCTGCATCCGCGATCCCTTCCCGATGATGTTGGCGAAGGTGTAGCGGGCGGCGAGCTCCTGCTTCAGGTAGACGTTCTCGTCGTGGAGCTGCTTCTCGCCGAGCGCGCGGTCAACGAGCATCGCGAGCTCTTCGATGTTGAAGGGCTTGGCGATGTAGTCCACGGCGCCGGCCTTCATGGCCTCGATGGCGTCCGACGTGGACGTGTGCGCCGTGATCATGATGACCGGCGTCTTCGGGCTGTCTGCCTTGACCTTTCGGAGCAGGTCGAGCCCGTTGCCGTCGGGCATCTTGATGTCGGAGAGGATGAGGTCGGGGTTCGACCGCGCCGCTCCCGCCGTTCCTTCGGCGAAGGAGGACGCCGTCACCACCTCGAAACCGCGCTTGTGAAAGAAGATCGCGAGCATGTCGCGGATCGAGGACTCGTCGTCGACGATCAGAAGGCGCGGGCCGCTCATGCCGCACCCGCCGCCGTCTTGCCGATCCTGCGAGGCAGAAGAACGGTCACCGTCGTGCCCTCACCGGGAATCGATTCGGCATCAATGGCGCCTCCGTGATCTTCGACGATGCGGCGGACGATGGCCATCCCGAGACCTGTGCCTCCGTCGAACGCCGTCGAGAACGGCGTGAAGAGGCGCGCGAGCTCCTCTTCGTTCATACCCCGACCTGTGTCGATGAATCGGATGCTATACCAGGCGTCTTCTTCGCGGCCGACGACGCGCAGCGTTCCTCCGGCTGCCATTGCCCGCACCGCGTTCTTCGCCACGTTGTAGACGATCTGCCGGATCTGGTCGCGGTCGCCGGCCAGCTCCGACGAAGCGGGCTCGACGTCCACTTCGATCGAGTGGGCGTCCGAGACCTCGTCGGAGAGGCGGAAGAGGTCCATCACTTCCGAAAGGTTCAGCGCCACGTCGAACACGGCGACCCGGCGCTCCTGCGGCCGCACGAACCGCAGGAAGTCCTCGAGGATCTTCGAGAGGCGGTTCGATTCCGAGACGATGATCTCCATCAGGCGCCGTTCGGCGGAGCCGACGGAGAGGTCGTTCGAGAGGACCTGGACCGAACCGGAGATCGACGCGAGCGGGTTGCGGATTTCGTGCGCGATCCCGGCCGCGAGCTCGCCCACCGCGGCGAGCTGCTCGGAGAACCGCGCCCTACGCTCGAGCTTCTTCACGTCCGTCAAGTCCTGGAAGAGCACGAGCATGCCCTCTTCCGCGTCCGACTCCTTCAAGGGGCGCAGCGAGTAGCCGAACACCCGGCGGGCATTGCCGCGCTCCATCTCGATCTCGCCGCGGAACGTCTCGCGGCCGCGCGCGCGCGTCTTGATGGCCTCCCAGTCCTCGAACGCGAAGCCGAGGTCCGCCATGGGCCGGCCGGGCGCCGAACCGGGATCGACGCCGAGGAGATCTCCGCCGGCGCGGTTCAGGAAGGTGACGCGCTGGTCGGCGTCCGTGGTCATCAGGCCCGAAGACATCGTCGCGATCACGTTTCCGTAGAGGTTCTGGAGGCGGTGGAGCGCCTTCTGCCGCAGCTCGAGCTCGACGCGGGCTGAGAGCAGCTTCTCGGAAAGGTACGACACCATGAAGGCGACCCCGTAGAACCCTGCGACCGTGATCGCCAGATTGAAGCGGACGCGCGCCGTGCTCCATTCGGCCGCGGGCGCGAGAGGCGGAGGAGGAAGGATCCCGTACACGAGGAGCTGGACCATCGTTCCGTACAGCAGCGCGGAAAGGGTGGCGGTGACGACGGCTCCCGTCCGGTAGAGGAGGAAGCCCGAGGCGCCGATCACAACGAGGTAGAGGAAATTGAAGACGGAGTCCGGCCCGCCGGAGGAGTAGACGAGGACGGTCGAGATGGCGACGTCCGCGAGGACCTGCAGATACGCGGAGACTGTCGGATGGAGGCGGCGCCCTACGGTCCAGTGGAAGATCGCGAGGAGGACGGCCGCCAGGGTCAGGGCATAGAGGTAGTTGATCGCCAGGTGGACGGCGAGGTTGACCTCTCCCGACCCCGCCTGCACCAGGATCGCGGAAAGCAGGATGAGGAGGAGGACGACGATCCGGATCGTCGTCAACCACCCGACCGACCGCTTCAGAGATTCGTTCAAGGGCACCGGGGTCGAGACTCGGTCCGCGGCCGCGGAGGCGTCCTCAACCGATCTTGTTGATCAGCGTGAACATCGGCAGGTACATCGCGATGACGATGCCGCCGATGAGCGTTCCCAGGATGAAGATCATCACGGGCTCGAGCAGTTTTACGAGTCCGGCGACGGCCGCGTCCACTTCGTCTTCGTAGAAGTCGCCGATCTTGTTGAGCATCTGGTCGAGCGCGCCGGTCTGCTCGCCGACGCCGATCATCTGCACGACCATGTTCGGGAAGATCCCGGAGTCGCGGAGGGGCTCGACGATCGTCTTGCCGCCCTCGACATTCTTGCGTACGTCCTGGATCGCGTCCTCGACGATCGCGTTGCCCGCGGTGCGGGCCGTGATGTCCAGCGCTTCCAGGATCGGAACGCCCGACGAAGTCAGCGTAGCGAGCGTCCGGCAGAACCGCGCGACCGCGATCTTCCTCATGATCATGCCGAGGACCGGCAACTTCAAGACCAGGCCGTCGATGACGCGCCGGCCGCGGTAGGTCGCGTAATAGCGCTGGAAGGCGAATATGGCCGCCGCGATCCCGATGATGAAGAAGATGAAGTACCGAGCCAGGAAGTTCGACGCGAGGATCACCATCCGGGTGGGGAAGGGCAGCTCCGCGCCGAGGCTCGTGAACAGGGCGGCGAAGGTGGGGATGACTTTGAGGAGGATGACGGCGACGACGATCGCCGCGATGCAGATGACGGCGACTGGGTAAATCAGCGCCGACTTGACCTGTGACGAAAGCTTGACGGCCTTCTCGATGTACACCGAGAGCCGCTGGAGGATCGTGTCGAGGATACCGCCCGCCTCTCCGGCGGCGACCATGTTCACGAAGAGGCTGTTGAAGGCCTTGGGGTGCCTCCGCATGGCGTCCGCGAGGGTCGAGCCTGCCTCGACGTCCTGGCGCACCTGCAGGAGGATTTTCTGGAAGTTCTTGTGCTCCTGCTGGTTCGCGAGGATCTCGAGGCACTGCACGAGCGGCAGGCCGGCGTCGATCATGACGGAGAACTGGCGCGTGAAGACGGCCAGGACCTTCGGCGGCACTTTGCGCCCGACCTTGGTGAGCGAGATTTCTTTGCCGCGCTCCCGGATGCCGGTGACGACGATGTTCTGCCGGCGCAGAGAAGCGAGCGCGATGTCCTTCGAGTCGGCGGCGAGGACGCCCTCCTGGATCAGCCCGGTGCGGTTGCGTCCCTTCCAGACGAAATTGGGCATGTACGCGCTCCCTTGGTCCTACGTTCGATTCAGGCGCGCTTGCCGGCCGTGGCGGCCGGAGGCGGCGTGTTCAGTCCCGCGCCCCGGTTGATGAGCTCCTGCAGCTCGTCCGGGTTCGAGGAGCGGGAGAGAGCGATCTCGAGGGTGATGAGCTTGCGGTGGAATGCCGTGGCGAGCGACTGGTTGAAGGTCTGCATCCCGAACTTCGACTGGCCCGTCTGCATCATCGAATAGATCTGGTGGATCTTGTCCTCGCGGATCAGGTTCCGGATCGCGGCGTTCGGGATCAGGATCTCCATCGCCATCGCCCGGCCCTTTCCGCTCGCGCGCTCGAGGAGCGACTGGCAGAGGATGCCCTCGAGGACGAACGAGAGCTGGGTGCGGATCTGTGTCTGCTGGTGGGCGGGGAAGACGTCGATGATGCGGTTGATGGATGAGGTGGCCGAGTTCGTGTGCAATGTCGCGAGCGTCAAGTGGCCGGTCTCCGCGATGCGCAGGGCGGACTCGATCGTCTCGAGGTCTCGCATTTCGCCGACGAGCACGACGTCGGGGTCTTCGCGGAGGACCGACTTCAGGGCGTTCGGGAACGAGTGCGTGTCGGCGTGCAGCTCGCGCTGGTTGACGATGCACTTCTTGTGCGAGTGCAGGAACTCGATCGGGTCCTCGATCGTGACGATGTGGAGCTGCTTCTCCCGGTTGATCCGGTCGAGCATCGCCGCGAGCGTCGTCGTCTTGCCGGAGCCCGTCGGGCCCGTGACGAGGATGAGCCCGCGCGGCTTGTCGCAGAGGAGCTCGACCACGGGGGGAAGGCCGAGCTCGCGGAAACCGAGGATCTCGTAAGGGATCTGCCGGTAAACACCGGCGACGGCGCCTCTCTGGAAGAAATTATTCGCCCGGAAGCGCGCGAGACCCTTCACTCCGAAGGAGAAATCGAGCTCCAGGTTTTCCTCGAAGCGGTGCTTCTGCGTATCCGTCAGAACCGAATAGGCGAGCTGCTTCGTCTCGGCGACCGTGAGAGGCGGGTACGGGAGGGGGATCAGCTTGCCGTCCAGGCGCACCATGGGGGGCGAATTGGTGGTCAGATGGAGGTCGGAAGCCCCCATCTCGACCATCTGCTTCAATAGCTGATGCAGTGTGGTATCGCCGGCCAAATTCGCCTCCAGGAAGTCTAAGTAGTGTAACCGGAACGGCCGCCGTTAGGAAGGCCGACTGTTTAGATTCTGTACGTTCGGACAGGGTGAGGGGGGACTAGGTGTGGTCGGTAGTCTGTAGTTGGTGGTCGGTAGCCCTTACAAAACCGTCTCTCTCAGCACCTCTTCCAGGGTGGTCACCCCGTCGCGGATCTTCTGCAGTCCCGACATCCGCAGGCTGACCATGCCTTCCTCGATCGCCTTTCGTTTCAGCTCGATGGAGGAGGCGCCGGACAGGATCATGTCCCGGATCTCGTCGGAGAACTGGAGCACCTCGTAGAGGCCGCACCGGCCCTTGTAGCCGCCGTTGTTGCAGCGCTCGCAGCCGCGGCCCCGCTTGATCTTGATCGTCTTGACCTCGTCGGGGGCGAACCCGACCTGGATCAGCATCTGGGGCGGCGTCTCGACCTCTTCCGCGCAGTTGGTGCAGATGCGGCGGACGAGCCGCTGGGCGCAGATCGCGTTGATCGACGTGGCGACGAGGAAGGGCTCGATACCCATGTTCATCAGCCGGTTGATGGTCGAGGGAGCGTCGTTGGTGTGGAGCGTCGAAAGCACGAGGTGCCCGGTGAGCGCCGCCTTGACCGCGATCTCCGCCGTCTCGAAGTCCCGGATCTCGCCGACCAGGATGATGTCGGGGTCCTGCCGCAGAAAGGCGCGCAGCGCGGACGCGAACGTCAGGCCGATCTGCTCCTTCATCTGGACCTGGTTGATGCCGGCGAGGTTGAACTCGATCGGGTCCTCTGCCGTCATGATGTTGACGGACGGCTCGTTCAGCGACGCGATGGCGGAATAGAGAGTGTTCGTTTTGCCGGAGCCGGTCGGACCGGTCACCAGGACGATCCCGTAGGGGCGGTCGATCGCGTCCTTGAACCGGCGCAGGGGCTCCGCCTCGAACCCCAGCATGGTCATGTCGAGCTGCAGCTTCGTCTTGTCGAGAAGCCGCATGACGACCTTCTCGCCGAACTGCGCGGGCACGGTCGAGACGCGGAGGTCGAGGTCGCGCGAGCGTTCTTCGACGCGCAGGCGGATCTTGATCCGGCCGTCCTGCGGGAGGCGCTTCTCGGAGATGTCGAGCTTCGCCATGATCTTCAGCCGGGAGATCAGCGGATCGCGCGTGCGCATCGGCAGCGCCATGATGTTGTGGAGGATCCCGTCGATCCGGAACCGCACGCGGAACTCCTTCTCGTACGGTTCCACGTGGATGTCCGACGCGCCGGCCTTCAGCGCTTCGATGAGGATGAGGTTGGAGACCTTGATGATCGGCGCGGACTCCGTCGACTTCGCGAGGTCACCGAGGTCGATCTCCTGGCCCTCGTCCGACTTCACGATGTCGACGTCGGCGCCTTCGTCGATCCCCGTGATCTCGTCCATGTTGATCTCGCCCAGCCCGACGCTCGCCATGTCGTCGGCGGTCAACGCGGAGGTCTGCATCACGTCGTCGAGGTTCCCCTGGCTCGGAGCAAACGAACCGGCGGAAGGCTTCGCCTTCTCCTTCAGGACGACGGAGCGCGGCGTGCCGTAATGTTTTTCGATCGCCTTGCGAAGGGCGACCTCGGAGGCGACGACGGGCTCGACGTTGTATCCCGTCATGAACTTGATGTCGTCCATGGCGAACACGTTCGTCGGGTCGCCCATCGCGATCGTCAAGGTCGCGCCGGTCTTGTTCACCGGCAGCACGCCGTACTTGCGCGCGACCTCGGCCGGGACGACCTTGATGACGGCGGGGTCGATCTCGAAGCTCGCGAGGTCGATCGAGGGAACGCCGAACTGCTGGGAGAGCGTTTCGGTGATCTGCGACTCGTTTACGGCGCCCGTCCGGACGAGCGCTTCGCCCAGCTTTCCGCCCTCCTCGCGCTGTGACTTGAGGGCGGCGTCGAGTTGATCGGTAGTGATCAGCTTCGACTTGAGAAGGAGATCGCCGAGTTTTACTGCCATGTGAGGACGGAAATGAGAGTAAGGCCTCGGGGGGCGCGAGTCAAAGGGGCCGGGTCGGCGGTCAGCGGTTCGCAGTCGCCAGTCGTCGAGGCGAGTCAGTTTCCAGCCGACTGCCGACCGTCCACTGCCGACGGTTGACCCGGGCCTTTTTCGATGGCCTTCAACTTCCCGATCAGCGTCCCCACCTTCAGCTTCGACTTGATCTGCACCGGTATCCGGCGCTCGTCGTCCGTCAGCCAGAGGACGAGGTTCTTCCCCTTGCCGATCAGGCTCGCGCCCGTGCTCTTCGGCTCGACGCGAACGGTCGCGAACGTGCCTGCGGGAGTCGCGATCCGCTCGCGAGCCTGCACCTCGACGGTGAGTGTGTGGGTTTCGCCCGAAAAGACGGAGAGCACCGCCGGCTTGTCGGCGTCGAGCGGCAGCGTCCTCAGATAGTAGACGGAGGAAAGCGTGTCGAGCCACGCCTCCTGGAGGGGCCGTGTGGCGCCGTCCACCTTCGCCGTTCCGCTCTCGTAGTCGAAGTCCGTGAGCTCGTCGCGGACGCGCTTCCCTTCGACGGTGTGCTTCTCGAACCGGGACGTGTGAAAGTTTCGCGGGTCCACCCACGAGACCATGTAGTCGCGCACCAGGAAAAACTTCGACAGGAAGTCGTTCGAGACCGCGGACAGCTCGAACTTCCAGACCGGGCGCCCGGCGAGCTCTGCCGGGTGGGCGGAGAGGGTCAGCTCCCCGCCCGCCACTCCGAGGATCGTCATGGCGTAGCGGAGCGTCTCGCCGATGAACGGGGGCGGCTCGTGCTTCGTCTGCGCGTCGATTCGGGACGCCGCTCCGAGAAGGACGGCGCAGAGAAGAAAACGGAACCGTCGCGATGCGCCCTGGAGAGCCAGCCCAACGCCCCCTCTCGATCAGAGGGCGGTCAGAGCCGCGGCCTCGATCGCCTTCGTCACGACCGTCTCGAGGTCGGTGCCCGGATCGTAGCGCAACCACGCGCCCCGATAGGGCCGATTCCGGGTGGGCACGTTGCGCCGCGCGCCGGGGGAGAACAACGCGACGGTGGGAACTCCGAGCGCGTCCGCGAGGTGGACGGGACCCGTGTCGCCCGCGACGAAAACGGCGCTGCGAGCCATCACGTGCGCGAGGCCCGCGAAATCGAGAGCGGGGATCCGCCGCGCTTCGGGAACGAGCTCCGCAAGCCTCGCGGCACGCTCCTCGTCCCCCGGTCCCCAGGAGATCGCGGTCGAGAGTCCCGCGCGCGCGGCGAGCCCGCGGGCGAGTGCCGCGAACTGGTCTTCTCCCCACGATTTTTCGGCGCGGCTGGCGCCGGGGTGGAGCAGCGCGAAGGCGGACCCGATCCCGTCGCAGAAGCTCTCCGCCGCCGGCCGCGGAAATCGCAGCAGATACCGGGCATCGGGAGCCGGATCGACGACGGGGATTCCCAGCGGACCGAGCAGCGCGAGGTTCTGGTCGACCACGTGCGAGACCGCCGGGTCGAGTCGGACGGGAGTGTCGACGAGCATCGAGGAGGTGTGCTCGCGGCGGTCGCGCATCCCGAGGCTCACGACCGGAGCTCGGGCCAGCCGCGCGACGACGGCGGACTTCCAGAGACCCTGCACGTCTATCGTGGCGTCCGGCGAGAAATCGAGGAGCTCGGAGCGAAGGCGGCGGATGCCCGCCCGGCTCGCCTTCGAGAGGGGACTGCGGCGCCACGCGCGCGTGTCGGCGAGGAAAAGACGAGACACGGCGGGGTTGCCCTGGAGCAGCGCCCCGTAAGGCGTTTCCGCGACCCAGCCGACCTCGACGCCGGCGCGCCGCGCGTTCTCGGCGATGGGAAGCGCGTGGATGATGTCCCCCATCGCCGACAGCCGCACGACGAGGAGCCTCCGGGGACGGCCCGAAGGAAGGTCGCCGGAGGGGGCCGGCGGGGCGTCGCTCACGAAGAACGGCCTCGGGAAGAATTCGCGATGCGCTCGATCAGGTCGGTCGTCGCGTGGTCTTTCGGGTCGCCGACGATGGCGGTCCGGCCGCCGTAGCGCGCAACGACGTCCCGTTCGGGCACCGTCTCGGCGGTGTAGTCGGTTCCTTTCGCGTGGACGTCCGGCTGGAGCTCGGCGAGGAGCGGCGCCGGCGACGCCTCGTCGAAGAGGACGACCGAGTCGACGCAGGCGAGCGCCGCCACGATCTCGGCTCGCTCGGAATCGGGGACGATCGGCCGCGAATCCCCCTTCGACTCCCGGACGGAGCGGTCCGTGTTCACGCCCACGACGAGCCAGTCCCCTTCCGCCTTTGCCGCCTCGAGATATCGCACGTGCCCCGCATGGAGGAGGTCGAAGGCGCCGTTGGCGAATACGAGGCGAAGCCCTTTGCTTCGGATCTCCCGCGAGCGCCCGAGCAATTCTGCCCGGCTGAGGATCTTGGCTCGCGTCGATCCTCCGGCCTCTCGCTCTCCGCCTTCCGCCGCGTTCACTCGAGGATCTCGCGGTCGCTCTCGATCGCGCGCGCGAGCTCCTCGCGGCTGACGGTCGCCGTCCCCATCTTCATCACGACGACTCCCCCCGCGAAGTTGGCGAGGAGGGCCGCTTCCAGTGCGGAGGCACCGGCCGCCAGCGCGAGGGAGAACGCCGCCAGCACCGTGTCTCCGGCGCCCGTGACGTCGGCGACCTGATCGGTTCCGTGGACGGGAATGATTCGCGGCGGATCGTTCTCGGAGAAGAGCGCCATCCCGCGCGATCCGCGTGTGACGAGGACGTGGGGACACGCGATGCGGGTGCGAAGCACTTCTCCCGCGCGCCCGAGCGCTTCGAGGGAATCTCCGAGCGGAAATCCGACGCACTCTTCGATCTCTTCCTCGTTGGGCGTGACGGCGTCGACGCCGGCATACCTCATGAGCGCATGGCGCGAGTCGACGAGCACGGGCGATCCCGGAGGCAACGCTTTCTTCAGGGGGGCGACGGCCGCGGGTGAGATCGCGCCGTAGCCGTAGTCGGACAGGATGGCTCCGTGCGCTTCGCGCGCGACGCCCGCGAGCGCGGCGAGCACTCCGTCCGTCCGCCTCGCTTCGAGCGCGGCCGCGGGCTCGCGGTCATAACGCACGATCTGCTGCTTGATCGCGTGCGGCGCGCCGCCGAGGATCCGCGTCTTGGCGGGGGTCTCGTATCCGGCGCTTTCCGCGATGCCGGCGGGGTCGATGCCGCGTTCCGCCAGGATCCGCTTGAGATCCCGCCCGTCCGCGTCGTCGCCGACGACGCCTACCGGGGTCGGGACACCTCCGAGGGAGCGCACGTTCGCCGCCGTGTTGCCGGCGCCGCCCGGAAGGGTCTCCTCCTTCCAGAAGCGCAGGATGAGGACGGGAGCCTCGCGGCTGACCCGTTTGGGATGGCCGTAGACGAACCGGTCGAGGACGTAGTCGCCGGCCACGACGAGGCGCCGGCCCTCGAACCGCGGCAGCAGATCGAGCAGACGCGCTCTCGAGACGCCGAGCGACGGACGCGCCTGCGTCACGCGCGCCGCCGGTTCCGCAAAGTCTTCAATTCGCTCGGATTATAATGACGGGCTCCGAGGAGTTGAACGCTCGATGCTCGACTCGCACGTGCTCGTCCTCAATCGCGTGTTCCAGGCCGTCCAGGTGACGTCCGTGCGGAAAGCTTTCACGCTTTTCTACAAGGGGCACGTGCGGGCGGTACTGCCGGACTACAGCACGTGGGATTTCGACAACTGGTGCGACATCCCCGTTCAGCCTCATGACGAAGTCGTGCTGACGCCATCCTCCGCGATCCGGATACCGCGCGTCGTCGCACTGAAGGAGTTCGACCGGCTCCCTCGTCAGGACGTGAAATTCTCGCGCCACAACATTTACGTGCGCGACGGCAGCCGGTGCCAGTACTGCGGGCACAAGTTCCCGTCGGCCGACCTCTCGCTCGACCACGTCATTCCGCTCTCGCGAGGAGGGACGTCCAACTGGGAGAACGTCGTTTGCGCCTGCCTCGCCTGCAACGTGCGCAAGGGCAACCGGACTCCGCACGAAGCCTCCATGCGCCTGATCCAACAGCCCAAAAAACCGCGGTGGCATCCTGTCGGCCACTTCGGAGCGAGCAAGTTCCACCCGGCGTGGAGGAACTTTCTGGATGTGGCGTATTGGAATATGGAGCTGAAATAAAGATCGGGTGATCGGGCGATCCGGTGATCGGGTGAACAATCTGGCGATCGGGTGATCCGAAGATCGCCGGGTCCTCGACAGCTCCCTCCGGTGCGATCTGCAGATCACCCGATTCACAAATTGATCACCCGATCCCCCGATCACCGGATCACCCGATTCAATCTCAACCGCCCGGCGCGGCGTTCTCGTGGACGAAGCGCTGGCCGCCGGAGCGC
>DASQJK010000196.1:0-3126 GCA_035631095.1 Thermoanaerobaculia bacterium | reverse complement strand
GAGGCGGGAGAGGTGAAGTCGTTCGACTTCAAGGGAGCCGGCGGCGACATGGTGCAGATGTTCGTCGTCTATCCGCCGGGCTTCGACCCGACGAAGAAATACCCGCTCGTGCAGCTCATCCACGGCGGACCGATCGGGACCTTCGGCGACGCCTTCAGCTTCCGGTGGAACGCGGAGGCATTCGCTTCGCCCGGCTACATCGTCGCCATGGTGAACTTCCACGGCTCGTCGAGCTTCGGGCAGCCTTTCCTCGAGTCGATCCTGGGAGCGCACGCGGATAAGCCCTTCACCGACGTGATGCTGGCGACGGACTTCCTGATCGCCCAAGGGAACGTCGACGCGACGCGCATGGCCGCGGCGGGCGGCTCCTACGGCGGATATCTCGTCGACTGGATCGCAGGACACACGGATCGCTTCAAGACGCTCGTGAGCCATGCCGGGGTCTACGACCTCCTCGGCCAGTCGGCGTCGGACGACACGTTCGGCCGCCAGCATTCGTACGGCGGGTATCCATTCACCAACCTGGAGAACGTGGAGCGCTGGAGCCCCAACCGGTACGCGAAGAACTTCCAGACGCCGATGCTCGTCATCCACAACGAACGGGACTTCCGCGTGCCGCTGACGCAGGGGCTGGAGCTCTACGGCGTGCTGACTGCCAAAGGCGTTCCCGCGCGGCTCGTGTCCTATCCCGACGAGAACCACTGGGTCCTGAAGCCCCAGAACTCGAAGCACTGGTACGGCGAGGTGCTGGGGTGGCTCGCCAAGTACTTGAAGGGGTGAGGCGCCTTTTCTTGTCCGCTCCTCAGGATGACGAGTAGTCCAGCAGCCCCGTGTGCATGATCAGCTTCCACTCACCGCCGACCTTCGAATAGACCTTGCAGGCCCTCCCCTTCCAGGAGAAATCGGTCCCGTCCCGCGTTCGCCACAGCGTGTCGACGTCGACGACCGCGAACGCGCCGTCGCCTTCGGGCGTGACCGCGATCCGCACGATCGTCCGGCGGTTGTGGACGAGCTCGTGGGTGTCGAAGAGGTCCTGCCATGAACGGCGCCATCGTTCCCTGTCGAACCTGCCCATGACGAACACCCACTCGGCGGGGTCGTGGGCGTGCGGCCCGGGAGGCCAGGGCCACACCATGTCCGGGTGAAAGATCGAGACGAGGAGATCGGCGTCCCGGGTATCCCACGCTCGGGTCTCCCGGTGGACGATCTCCTCGATCTCGTTCTTCGCGGACAACCTAGAACTCGACCCGGACTCCCAGCTGGACCTGGCGCGGATCGCCGACGCCCTGCTGCACCGTGCCGTCGAAATTGAAGACGAGGTTGGTCACCGCCGGCCGCCGGAGATTCTTGCTGTTGAAGACGTTGAACACGTCGAGTCCGGGCTCGATCGTGAGATTCGAGAACTGAAATTGCTTCGATACGCGGAAGTCGAGGGAGCTGTACTGGTTGTCCTTGCGCCCCTCGTTGCGGCGCGTCACCGTGCCGTTGGGGTTGATGCGGTCCTGCGGCGTGACGGCCGCGACGCCCGCGGCGTTGACGTCGAGCGGCTGCGCGGAGCGGTACGAGTACCGCAGGCTCAGGTCGATCGCTGCGGGTGCCCGGTACAGGACCCACGCGTTCAGGCGGTGACGCTGGTCGCGGTCCGAGTAACCCCACTCGCGGGAGAACTCGGCGGTGGGATCGGCCGGGTCTTCGTGGATTTTCGCGTATCGGAAGGTGAACGGATCGCGCTCGTTGTCGTCGTCGGCCTTGTCCTTCGAGTAGGTGTAGTAGGCCTGGAATCCGAAGTTGTTCTCGAAGCGCTTGTTGAATCCGACCGTCCAACCCCAGTAGCGACTCTGCGCGGTGGATTCCACGACCGTGAGAGAGCTGATGCCGTTCGTCCCGGCGGGTCCGAGGCCGGTCGACCAGGGCGAGCCGAGCTCGGCCGCGTTGCGGTCCACGAAACGGGTCAGGTGTGTCGTCTTCGACATGTTGTATTTCAGAAGGGCGGCGATGCCGGGCGCGATCTCGCGGTCGACGCCGAGGCTCACGGCGGTGGTTCTCGGGTTCTCGAAGTCCTTGGACGTCACCGTGACACTCGGGTGATCGGGCGCGCCGCCGGTCTGGGACGGCGGCAGGAGGTTTGGATAGGCTGGCGGAAGCGGCCCGTTGAAGTTGCGGAATGTGCTGTCCCTGTAAATCGTCTGGCCGATGCTGCCGTTCGTCGAGCGCGTTCCGGCCAGCACGAGTCCCGGGATGCGGGCGTAGAAAATCCCCGCCGTTCCGCGGAAGACCATCTTGCCGTCGCTCATCGGGTCCCAGGAGATCCCGAGGCGCGGCTGCCACATCTTCTTGTCCGACGGAATCGTGCCGTCCGACGGGAACGTCTGCCCCTGGCGCGTCACGCCGATGAACGGAGCGTAGAAGACCTGGCTCGGAGGCGTGATCGGATCCGGCTCGATCTGAGCCTCCCAGCGGAGGCCGAGCGACACGGTGAGGTTCGACCGCGGCTGCCAGGTGTCCTGGATGAAGAGGGCGGGCTCCGACTGCCGGATCGTCTGCGTGCCGGCCTGGTCCGCGGTCAGCCCGCCGACGCCGGCGAACTGAAGGTAGAAGATGACGGGACCCGTGACGGTTGTCCCGGACGGGCAGGTCCCCGTCGCGGAGGTCGCGCCGCCCGAGCACTCGACGTAGTTCGGGTTGTTCAGGTAATTCAGGAATCCCGACGTCGAGCTGAACTTCCAAATACCGTTCTCGAATCCGCGGAACGTTTGAAACGCCTCGGTCCGGTTGTACTCGACGCCGGCCTTGAACGAGTGCTGCCCCATGAAGAACGAGATGTTGTCGTTCAGCTGGATCCGCGTGTCGTGGTAGTCGACCGGGATGAAGAACGGCTCGCCGAACCGATAGCCCTTTGCGAAGTCGAACGCGGTATCGGGAAGCGGCCGGTTCTGCCCCGTGATGTTCGGACCCGGATATCCGCGGGGACGATCTTCGCGGGCGTACTGGCCGCGGAACTCGTTGGCGAGACTGCCCGAAAGGGTCGACAGGACCGTCACCGTTCCCGAATTGGAATGGTCGAGCTCGTCGGCGTTGGCACTGCGTCCCCAGGAGTCGACGTCGAAGGTGCCGTTCAGCTGGTCG
>DASQJK010000195.1:0-13339 GCA_035631095.1 Thermoanaerobaculia bacterium | reverse complement strand
ATACGTCACAGCGCCGAGCACACCCTGGCGCGGCCGGTTGACGAACCCGTCGAACGTCGGCCCGTTGAACTGAAACCCCGTGCCCTCGTCATAGTGCATCGAGCCGGCGCCCGCGAACGGATGTACGTCGATGCCGTGCTTCGAGGAATTCTTGCCGGGACCGTTCCAGTTGTACTGCGCCTCCGCGGTCAGGTTGGACCCGAAGACGCCGGTGAGGAATCCCGCGTACTGCTGTGAGGTCTGGTCCTGACCGGTGTAGGCGATCAGCTCGCCGGGGCCTCCACCAGCGAAGAACGCGTAATTCACCACGAAACCCGTGGTGGGCGAGCTCGAGCCGCGCACGGAGAGGGCGATCGAGGGGGTCAGCTGCGCGGTGATCTTGCCGTCCCAGAAACGATCCTGCGTCGTCTGCTGGAAGTTTTCCTGGGAGACGGGCGTCGACTGCTGGCCTGTCGTGTTGTTCGCGGATTCGTAGGCTCCGAAGAACCACACGTGGTCCTTCCAGAACGGCCCACCGAGGGTGACCGCGTATCGCGGATTCACGTGGTCGAACTTCGTACGGGCGAGCGACGGGTGCGTGCACGTCGTCGCGGTCGGGCAGACCGTGCTCGTCGTCGTGTTGTCCCCGTTCCACTTGTCGTTCGTCATGATCACTTTGCCGGAGCCCGACAGCGAGTTCGTGCCCGACTTCGTGATGATGTTGATGACGCCGCCGATCGCGCGTCCGTACTCGGCGCCGACACCCGACGTGATGACCGAGACTTCCTGGATCGCCTCGAAGTTGAGGTTGCCGCCGAACGTCCCCGTAGTGGGGTCCGTCGTGTCGGTGCCGTCATACAGCCACAGGTTGTTGCTGGACAGAGCGCCGTGAACGACCGGGTTGGGGTTGGCGCCCGGGATCAGGTTGACGCCGGGAGCGTTCAGAAAGAGGGCCTGGAAGCTGCGGCCCACGGGCATCTTCTCGAATTCCTTGGCGCGCTGCCGGTTCTCGAGAGTAGCGTTCGTCTTGTCGACGATGGGCACCTCGCCGGTGACCGTCACTTCCGCCTTCTGACTCGAGAGCCTGAGCGTGATGTCGACGTCCGTATTCTTCTGGTTCTCGACCAGGTTGTTGGTCGAGGTCACCGTCGTGAAGCCGGACAGCGTGACGGTGACGTTGTAACGTCCCGATTGCGCTTCCGAAAGGCGCCAGCGCCCGGTCGCGTCGGTGGTCTTGGTCACCGAAACGCCGCGCTCGACGCTCACGATCGTGACCGTGGCGCCGGGGAGCGCCGCGCCCGTCTCGTCCTTCACCTGGCCGGAGATCTGGCCGACCACGACCACTTGTCCGAGAGCGATGCCGGTGCATGCCACCAGCAGCAGGAACAGGACGACCCGGGGAAATCGAGGATTTCTCCTCATTGGGCTTCCTCCTTTTGCGTTCGCTGTCTCTCTTCCAAAATTGGGGGTGCGATTTGCTGCACCCAGGGGCAAGACATGTGCCAGAACGGCGCTGATATCGAGTCGTAATAACTCACGTGTAGCGAACGGTTTCCCTCATCACGAGAAAACTCGTAGGCGGCATCAGACCAAACTTTTGGAAGGAAATCCGGAAATCTGAACCGCCGGAGGGGAGACGGCGGCGAAGGTTAAAGTCTGATTAAGGAACGACTTGGAAGTCGGCGCGCCGGAGGAACTGAGTCGCCGAGTCGGACTCGCCGTCGCGGACTGCGAGATACAGCACGTACTCTCCGGCGCCGAGGCTTTGAAGCGGAAGCTCGATGCCCGCGAGGAACCGTCCGGCCGCGAACGGCTCCAGCCTGGCGGGGAACGGCGGCAACGCGGCGATCGGCTGGCCCGCGCGGCGCAGCCTCGCTTCCAGCATCACTTTCGAAGGATCGGAGGGATTGGCGACCTCGACGAAGTACCAGAGGGACTGCGACGCCTGAAAGACCGCGTCCGCGCGCGGCGGCAGGTACGTGCTTCCGAACGTGAAGGTGGAATCCGTCCCCTTCGACGCCGCAGCGGGGCCGCGCGACAGGATCAGCGAAGAGACGGCGAACTTCCCTTCGACCGCGGGCACGTGTACGGGGACCTTCGAGGAGGCGAGCACCTTTCCGGTCGCGTCCGTCAGGGCCAGCGCGGCCGTATAGACGCCCGCGGGAAGCGGGACCTTCTGAATCGAGGGGACGCCCTTCGACTGCGCCGAGAAGAGCGACGACGCGACCGCGGGCTCCGACTTCGCGGCAACTTCCCGGCCGTCCTCCGAGCGCACCAGGCAGTGAAGCGAGGCGTTCTTCGCCGGCGCGGCGAAGATCCAGAGCACGGTCTCTGCGGGGCCGGTCTCGTGGAAGACCGTGGCGGCACCCGCGAAGGACCCGTTGCCCCGCGGCGACGCCGGCGCTTCGTCCAGAGCGGCGCGGACGGCCGCGGAGAGCGTCGCCCTCGGCAGCGCCGGCGCCTCCGCCGCAAAAACCGCCTCCGCCACGCGCGCGGCCGTCGCGGACGGAACGAGATCCGGGTTGACGATGCTCTTGCGCGCGATCGTCTCGCGGATCTCGTTGAAGAGGCCGGGATCCTGGATCGCGTCCATCCGACGCGACGGCTCGACGACGATCTTGATCTCGAGCGACGGACGCCCGAGCACTTCCAGAATCCGCGGAGTGCGGTCCGTCTCGTAGTACCAGGTCGAGGTCGTCTCGTTGCCCTCGATGACCGCGACGGGCGTCACTCCGACTCCCAGCCGGCGGCCGCCGGCGTCCGAAACGAGATGCGGCGCATTCTCGTCGGTCACGCGCGCAGGAGAACCGAGGACGATGAAGACCATGCCTCGGGCCGTCTGGGAGCCGGGCACGTTCTGGATCCTGAATCGCGAATCGGCGATCTTGATGCGACCGAGCACGAGATCCTTGAACTCGTTCTTGTCGGACCCCGGCGAGGGATCGCGCTTCAGCCAGTAGCGCTCCTTGAAGAGGTCGCGTGAGATGTTGGAGTCGAGCGCCTTCCATTCGGCGCGCTCTTCGGCGGTCAGGAAGTACGCCTCGGGCGAGCTCGCCCAGTCCTCGTATTGAACGGGTTTCGACGCGGCGAGCGTCAGCAGCAGGAATACGACGGGGACGGCGATCCGTCCCCATCTCTTCCCCCAGCCGGGCTCGTGCATCGGCTTCTGCGCTATTTCTTGACGGGAGCCTTGGGTTTTGCGGGAGCCGCGGGCGGCTGCGCCGCGGCCTTCTTGTCGGGAACGGTGCCGTCCGGCTTCAGCACGATGAAGTCCTCGGAACGGTCGATGCCCGTGTTCGCAGGCGTGCCCCGCGGCGCATTCAAATCCCGCACCTTCAGCGTGAAGGTATAGAAGCCGGGCTCGAAGGACGACAGCGGAATCTCGCTTCCTGTCGCGTAGTAGCCCGGGCCGAGCGGCTGCATCTCCGCGGGGCTGGTGTTGGGTGCGAACGCCGGCTTGCCGTCACGCAGGACGCCGATCGTGGCCATGATCCGCGGTTTCGCCTCCGTGCTGGCGGCGGGAGCCGGAGAGCCCGGCGCAGGAGCTGCCGCAGCGGGAGCCGCAGCCGCAGCGGCGCCTTCGGCCGCTGCCGGGTTCATGACCGTGTAGAAGTACCAGAGCGATTCGTCGCGGCCGAACTCGTGGGTCCCCTTCGGGTCGACGCGGATCGGCTTCTCCATTCCGAAGACGAACGGATCGGTGGGGCTCGGGCGTTTGGTGAGCGGGGTCAGGTTGCTCGCCAGGATGAGCGGCGAAACTTCGAGCGTGTTGCCCTTCGCGGCGAGATCGAACTTGACCACCCCGGAGGAGAGCTGCGTCGTACCGTCCGGCGCGTAGAGAGCGAATGCGCCCCGGTAGCTGCCCGGAGGCACCACGATCGACTTCTCATAGACCTTGTCGGTGCGCGGGCCGCTCTTCATGTCGAGCATGACGGCGTCCTCCCAGTAGGAGGCCACCTGCTGGCCGGCTTCGTTCGTGACGACTCCGGCGAACTTCACTCCCGTGGCCGCCTTGTCGGCGGGCACCGCGAGCTCAACGGAGTAGAACGGGTCTCCCTGGACGCTGCGGAACGGGCCACCCCAGAAATAGCCGGAGCCCTTCTGGTTCTGACTGATCATGGCGTCGAGCGACGCCTTGGTCGCAGCCGGGATCGCCGCGGCGGCGGTCGCCGGCGGAGGGGCCGAAGCGGCTCCCGTCGCTGCGGGAGGGACGGCGGGCCGCACCGCGCCGGCGGCGCCCGCGGCCGGAGGAGCGGCGCCGGCGGACGGAGCAGGAGCCGTGCTGCTGGCGGGCGCGGAAGCCGGACCGGTGGCGGCCGGAGCCGAAGAAGCGCCGGCGGCAGGCTGCGCGGACGGATTCGGATTGACGATCGACTTTTCCGCCACGAGCGCGATCGCGCGGTTGATCTCCGCGGCGTTCTGGAGGTCGTCGGTCCCGCGCTGCTGGTCCACGGAGACGCGGGCATTGAGCTCCGGAACGCCCTCGATCCGTCCGCGCTCGTAATACCAGGTCTGGACCACGGCGGTGTTCTGTTCGACGCCGAGCTGCGGCGCGCCGCCGAGCCCCGTGTCGGGCGTCGCGGTCCCGGAGGTCTGCTGCGAGGGGCGCGAATTCGTCACCCGCGTCGGAACGCCGAGCACGATCAGCATGCGTCCGCGGTTGGAGTCCGCTCCCCGCGTCCGGCGGAGCTTGAACTGCTCGTCGGCCGCGGCGATGCGGCGAGAGACCTCCGCCTTGAAACGGTCTCCGCCGCGCTTGGCCCAGTAATTGGCGATGAATTTCTCGGCTTCCTCGTCCGTCTTCAAAGCGGCGAACTCGCCCCGCTCAGAAGGCGTCAGGAAATCCGCTTCGGGCGACTTCGCCCAGTCCTTGTATTTCGAGAGCTGAGCCATCGCGACGGACGCGAACACGAACGCAGCGAGGGCAATGCTGATTTTCTTCACGTGACCTCCTCGAGTCAGGCCGGCGATTCTATCCACAAAGTGAGAAAAACCGGGACTTTCGGCCGCGGCGTTCGCTTCGCGAACAGGCGGCCGAGAGAGCGCTTCGCTTAGAAAAGACGGCTCGAGTCGCTGCTTTTCCGATCAAAGTGGCGCCGTCGCCGGGGCTCTCATTTGGCCGATGAGCCGACACTGATGCACCGGTGGGTGGCGGCGCGGGCGCGACGATGTCCTCGGAGTGTCCCGATAGCGAGCGCCCAGCCGATCCGCTACCGGGTCCCGCGCCGACAGGACCCGCCGGCGCCGGGAAGGAACTAACGCTTCTCGACTTTGGCGAGGGCGGCGCTGCCTGGGATCTTGGCGAGGGCGAACCGGCGGTCTGGTTCGGGGTGGCGGGACTTGGCCTCTTCCCGGAGGACCGAGATCACGTCGTGGACCTGGCCCTGCATCCTTTCCATCCGCTCCTTCATGTGGAGGATGACTTCGACTCCGGCGAGGTTGACTCCCAGGTCGCGGGTCAGGGTCAGGATGATTTCCAGGCGCTCGATCGTGTCGGAGTCGTAGAGGCGGGTGTTGCCTTCCGTGCGGGCCGGGCGGAGAAGCCCTTCGCGCTCGTACATCCGCAGCGTCTGCGGGTGGATCCCGAAGCGCTCGGAGATCACTCCGATGCGGAAGACGCCGGGGCGGTTCTGGCTCATCGCGCCGCCCTCTTGCCCTCGGCCGGCTTCGTCTCGGGCGACTGCGGCTTGGGCTCGAGCGGGATCTGCTTGCGGTCTGTTTTCGGCGCGACGATCTTCAGCACGCCGTTGCGCAGCGTCGCCTTGATGGAGCCCGGGTCGATCGAGGCGGGGACGGCGAATTCCCTAGAGAAGTTGCCGTAGATCCGCTCCATGCGCACGAAGTGCCGGGGCTCGACTTCGGGGTCCGTCTTGCGGTGCCCCGACACGCGCAGCTTGCCGTCTACGGACTCGAGCCGCACGTCACCGAGGACCACGCCGGGGATTTCGATCTGGAGAATGATCTCGTCGGCGTTCTCGAACACGTCCGCCGCGGGAGACCAGAGAGCGGTGTCGACGCCTTCGTCGGGGAACTCGGTCCTGTGGATCGTGTCCTCGAAGAGGCGATTCATCTTCTCCTGGATCGCGAAGAGGTCCTGGAGAGAGTTCCACTGAAAAACGCTCATGGCTTAAGAGTCGAGGGTCCGGCCGCAGGAGTCAAGGGCGAGTACGGCTTCGAGCGCCTCCTCACCCCCGTCCCCCTCTCCCGAGCGGAGAGGGGGAACCCTCCGGCATCAGCCGTCGTAGTTACTTCTTTTCCGCGTCCACGTACTCCGTGTCGATGACCTCGTCTTCCGCGGGACGGCCGCCGGAAGCCGATCCTCCCTGCTGCGACCCGGCGTCGCCGCCCGGGGCTCCCTGCTGCGCGCCGGCCGCGGCGTTCTTGTACATCGCCTCGGCGAGCTTGTGCGAAGCCTGCTGCAGCCGCTCCGCGGCCTGGTTCATGTTGTCGGTGCCGCCGGCCTCGAGAGCCTTCCTGGCGTCCGCGAGAGCCGACTCCACGTTGCCGATGTCGCCCGGGTCGAGCTTGGCCTTGTTCTCGTTGAGAGACTTGTCCACGGAGTAGACCAGGCTGTCGAGCCGGTTCTTCGACTCGATCTCCTCACGCCGCTTCCGGTCTTCGTCGGAGTGCGCGGAGGCATCCTTGACCATCCGGTCGATCTCGTCCTTGGAAAGGCCGGAGGACGCGGTGATCGTGATCTTCTGCTCCTTGCCCGTCCCGAGGTCCTTCGCCGAGACGTTCATGATGCCGTTGGCGTCGATGTCGAACGTCACCTCGACCTGAGGGACTCCGCGGGGCGCCGGCGGGATGCCCACCAGGTGGAACACGCCGATGGCCTTGTTATCCCTCGCCATCTCGCGCTCCCCCTGGAGGACGCGGATCTCGACGGAAGTCTGATTGTCGGAAGCGGTCGAGAAGGTCTCGCTCTTCTTCGTCGGAATCGTCGTGTTGCGCTCGATCAGCTTCGTGGTCACGCCGCCGAGCGTCTCGATGCCGAGCGAGAGAGGGGTCACGTCGAGCAGGAGCAGGTCCTTGACGTCGCCCGCGAGGACGCCGCCCTGGATCGCCGCGCCGATCGCGACGACCTCGTCCGGGTTGACGCCCTGGTGGGGGTCCTTCCCGAAGAGCTCCTTGACCAGCGCCTGGATGCGAGGCATGCGGGTCTGGCCGCCGACGAGCACGACCTCGTCGATGTCCTTGGGCTCGACGCCCGCGTCCTTCATGGCCTGCTTACACGGGGCCATGGACTTGTTGATGATGTCCTCGACGAGCTGCTCGAGCTTCGAGCGGGTCAGCCGCAGCTGGAGGTGCTTGGGGCCCGAGGCGTCCGCCGTGATGAACGGCAGGTTGATCTCCGTCTCCACGACGTTCGAAAGCTCGATCTTCGCTTTCTCAGCCGCTTCCTTCAGACGCTGCATCGCCATGGCGTCCTTCGAAAGGTCGACGCCCTGGTCCTTCTTGAACTCCGTCAGGATCCACTCGATGATCCGCTGGTCGATGTTGTCGCCGCCGAGGTGAGTGTCGCCGTTGGTCGATTTGACTTCGACCACGCCTTCGCCGACTTCGAGGATGGAGATGTCGAACGTTCCGCCGCCGAAGTCATAGACGGCGATCGTTTCGTCCTTCTTCTTGTCGAGGCCGTACGCGAGAGCGGCGGCCGTGGGCTCGTTGACGAGCCGCTCGACGGTCAGGCCCGCGATCTGCCCCGCGTCCTTGGTGGCCTGGCGCTGGGCGTCGTTGAAGTAGGCGGGCACCGTGATGACGGCGCGCGTCACCTTCTCTCCGAGGTACGCCTCCGCGGCTTCCTTCAGCTTGCCGAGGATCATCGCGGAGATCTCGGGCGGAGAAAACTCCTTGCCCGAGGCTTTGACCCGCACGTCGCCATTGCTCCCGCGCGCGACGTCGAACGGGACCATCTTCATTTCATCGGTGACTTCTTCGTATTTGCGCCCCATGAACCGCTTGATCGAAAAAACGGTGTTCTTGGGGTTCGTGATCGCCTGGCGCTTGGCCACCTGGCCGACGAGTCGCTCGCCGGACTTGGAGAAGGCGACCACCGACGGCGTCGTCCGGTTGCCCTCCGCGTTCGGGATGACGACCGGGTCCCCACCCTCCATGACGGCCACGCACGAGTTCGTGGTGCCGAGGTCGATACCGATAATCTTGCTCATTGTTCTTGGTTCCTCTCCTTAAGCGAGAGGGATCTTAGAATGTGAGCGTCAGATTGTCAAGTAGTTACTTCGGGTCTGTTTAGTCGAAGCCACTCATGTATTAAATACATGGGGGTCAATAGGTTAAACGTCTACTCGATCACCTGGACCGCCGGCCGCCGGTCCTGCGGCCCCTTCCGGGGCCTTGCCGGGCGGATCTCCGACACGGGGGCGAGCGTCCGGTCGAAGGACAGGTCGAGGTCGATCTCTCCTGAGGGGCTGCGGCCGTAGAGGCCGAACTTGCCGTCCTCGGAGCGCAGGATGTAGCGGTACTTTCGGCCGTAGGGATCGACGAGCGCCTCTTCATCGAGGATCCCGGCGGTGACGAGGTCGCGCAGCCCCCGCGGGTACTGACCCGAAGAGTCGTAGAACACCCGGACGGCGCGCTCGAGACTCGAGAGCCGCTCGAGGGACACCGACTTGAGAAAGTCGGCCGACTCATGGCGGCTGCCGGCGGGCCGGGCCAGGAGATTCCACGGATTGCGCGGCACGAGGAAGAGACCGGCCGCGAGAACACCGAGCGCGGCAGCCCACAAAAGCATCGTCCGCGCGGGCGCCGCGGCATCCGCCTGCCGCACGACGGGAGCGGGAGCTTCGACGGGGGCGGAGGGCTTCGCCTCGACGATCAGGTTGCGTCCGACGAGCTCCGCCAGGCCCTTGTACGCCTCGAAGTCGGACAGGAACGCGTGCTCCATGATGTCCGCCACGCTGCGTGTGCCGTCGATCCACTTCCAGGTCTCGGCCTCCGCCCGCGATACGACGAGCGTTCCCTCCCCCGCTCCCTGCGCCGACGAGACGAGCTTCAGCGACTCGACTCCCGGAGCCCTTTCGAAGACGACCTCGCGGGACCGCACTTTCTTTTCGAGGAGCGGCCACTCGTCGAGCATCTGCGCCGATTCCATGAGGATGGACTCGGTCGGCACCGGCGACATGTGGTCGGCGTCGTAGTCGATCGGGCCTTCCTGCGTGAAGCGGAAGCGTCCGTCTTCCCACCGGAAAGCGGAATACACGATTCGCAGGATCTGCAGGCGCAGCGCCTGCCGGAGGTCCTCGGGACTGACGAGCCGCTCGCGGATCAGGAGAAATCCGAGGCGCTGCTGCGTTTCGGCCTGCGTCTTGAGGATCTCTTCGAGCTGCGATTCCGTCAGCCGGCCGGCGCGAACGAGGAGATGGCCGATGCGGTTGTCGAGCCGCCGGTTCGCGGACTCGGCGGCGACCACGCTGCCGCCCAGAAAGGAGATCGTGACCGTGTCGTCTTCGCCTTCGACCGTGAGAACGCCGCTCTTCCGCTGCAGGCCGAGCACCTGGAAGATGTCGTTCAGCGAAAAGACGCGGAGCGTTCCCTCAAGCCCCATGCGATTCCCTCCACGAGCGCACGAGGGAGAAGAACCAGAGCAGCGCGGCCGACACCGCGAGGGCGATCAGGGGAAGGCGGCCGCTACCCGAAGGCGGAAGCTCCCGCGGATCGAAGAACCGGCCGCCGATCGCCGCGACCGAAAGGAGAAACAGGAACAGGAACATGCGCGACACGCCGGCGATCGTGCGGCCCGAGAAGATCCGGTGCGTTCCCGGAAACACGAGCGACAGGACGCGGCACATAGCGTCGCGCGACTGCACCCGCCGCTGGATCTCCCGTGTTTGCTGAACGTGCGCCTCGATTCCCCCGCTTTCCTTTCGCACGTGCAAGCGCACGCACGTCGTGCAGTAGTGCGGCTGGTCCGAGAATCTCCGGCACGAGTCGCAGATCGCGATGCCGCAGCGCTCGCACTCGGTGGCGAGAGGCCGCTTCGCACGGGACGCCGTGAGCGCGAAGGCTCCCCCGATCGCGACCCACGGACCGAAGAAAAACGGCGTCGCGAAGAACGAGAAGAAGGAGAACGGCCGCGCATGGCCGGGCAGCCTGCGGCTCTTGGGCTGGCGATTCCAGTCCTCGATCTTGCGGCGGGCGCGGGACAGCGGATAACCCGCCGAGATCACGCGCGAGAGCGTCGGGTGGTCCGTCCACACGCTCACGTCCCGGGCGGAAAGCGACCTCGCCCGCGCCATCGCGGCGGTCTGACCGTCGAAGTCGTACGCTTCGCCGCGCGCGACTGCCAGGTTGTAGTGGATCTGCGCGTTCTGCGCGCGCTGCGCCGCGGCCTCGTAGTCCCGGATCGCCTCCTTGAAGTCGCCGTCGCGGAAATGGACGTTCCCGCGGTTCAGGAAGGGGCGGTAATCCGCGGGATCCGCGATCGTGGCGCGTTCGTAGGACGCGATCGCGCGATCGGAGTCGCCTGAGCGATCGGCGTACATCCCGAGCAGAAACCACACGTCCGGATCTTCCGCGAATACCGTCGACGCCTGGCGCAGCCCGTCCTCCGCGCTTCCATCCTCCCGCCGCTCGTCGAGGTCGACGGCGGCCACCCAGAGAGGCGACCGCTCGATGATGTTCTCCCGCGAAATCGCGCCGAGAACCGGAGCGAGGAGACCCGCGGCGAGAAGGCCCGCTATCAGGACGGACCGCTCGCGCGAGGACGCGTAGGGGAAGACCAGCACGCCCCAGTAGAGAAGGATCCAGCCCGGGCCGAGCCCGAGCGCCAGCGGAAGCGCGGCGATCAGGATCGCGAGGGGCACCGCCGCCGAGAAACCCAGGCGCCGGGTCCGTTCCTTCAGGTCGTGCGCGATGCGGGAGGAGTTCTTCGCCGCCAGGACGAGAATCAGTCCGAAAAGGGTGGCGAGGACCGCGCTCGAGATCCAGACGGCGAGCGACGAGGCCGCGGATAGCCTCGACTCCCGCGCGGCGAAGAGGGCGGAAATGGCGTCGGGCACCTGCTGCGAGGCCTCACCGACCCGGCGCGAGCGCATGAGGAACCCCATCCGCGAGACTACGGCGTCGAAGTTCGCGTCATCGAGCTCGATGGCCGCGTTGTAAGCGCGCAGAGCTCGGTCCGTCTTGCCGATCGCCTCCGCCTTGCGCGCCTCGTGAACGGCCGTGCGGGAAAAATCGGACAGACGCCGGACTCCGACGGCGCGCGCGGACCTCTTCAGCTCCGCGAGCGCGGCGGCCGCGGCCTTCGCGTCGTCTTCGAGATGCGCGCTCAGGAAGTCGAACCAGTGCGACCGGTACAGGCTCCGCGTCACCGGCGGCGGGAGGGGCGAGATGGCCTCCTGCCCGCGGGCCGGCCGCGCGGCGAAGGCCGAAAAAAGAGCGAGGAGAAATGCTGCGGCGACGGGGACGAGCGCGGTCCGCGCCAGGATCGCCGATCGGGTCGCCATCAAGCGATCGTCCGGCTATCTCCTCGCCGGACGGGTCACTTCGACGAAAGCCAGGCGCAGCTCGTAGAGCACGCGCGACAGGAAATCCGATTCTTCGAAGGACAGGTTGTTGCGTGTCTTCGATTCGAGCACGCCGAGCCAGTCGATCATCTGGCGCGCGATCGCCGGATCCCGATGCCGCGCGCCCGTCGGATCGGGCAAAAGCCCCATCGCGGAATACGCGGTCGTCGCGAGGGACCTCACGATGGCGCTGAACTCCCCGGCCGGCTCGCCGGGCGGCGCCTCCTCATCGGGGCCCTCAGCGGGCTGTGACGCATCCTGGGCGCCGCTCGGGCGGGGCGCAGGCTCGGCCGGCTGCGGTTTCCGGGCAGACGCGGCCTGCGGGGCCGCAGGACCGGGAGAGGGAGAGGGAGCCTGGCGGGGGCCGGATGACGGCGGAGGCGGAGGAGGAGCCACGGGAGTTTCTTCGGGCTCGAAATCGGGACGCAGCTCGCCGTCGGCGGTGAACATCCTCCGGTCGACGACGCGGATGGGCTTTTCCTCTTTCTCTGCCACCGGTGAATTTTAACCGAGAATCCCGATCTACGATGTCCGTCGTGAACGACTCCGGCAAAGTCGAGAGCGCTCTCTCGCGCCTGGCGGAGCTCGTCGTCAAGCTGCGGCGGGAATGCCCGTGGGACCGGGAGCAGACCCCCGAGACCATTCGCGCATACCTCCTCGAGGAGTGCTACGAAACTCTGGAGGCGCTCGACTCGGGCGATCCCGCGGCGCTGCGCGAGGAGCTGGGCGACCTGTTGTTCCAGATCTTCTTCCTCGCGACGCTCGCCGCGGAGCGGGGCTGGTTCGACCTGGAGCAGGTGGCGACCTCCGTCGGGCTGAAGATGACGGAGCGGCACCCGCACGTCTTCGGCGAGACGCGCGCGAAAGACGCCGCGGAAGTGAAGCGGGGCTGGGAGAGCCGCAAACGCAGGAAGGCGGCCGCAGGGTCCGATCCGTTCGAGAGCCTGCCGGCGTCGCTTCCCGCGGTCGCGGCCGCCTATCGCATGGCGTCGCGCGCCGCCGATCTCGGTTTCGACTGGGAGCGCGATGCCGACGTGGCGGCGAAGATCGAAGAGGAGCTGGCGGAGTGGCGCGCCTCCGCGGACGCTTCCGACGCTCCCGCCGAGGAGCACGAGATCGGCGACCTCCTTCTCGCCGTGGTGAATCTTGCCCGCCGCCGCCACGTCGACCCGGAGGCGGCGCTGCGCCGAGCCAACTCCAGGTTCCGGACCCGCTTCGCCGGGGTGGCGCGCCGCGCGGCGGAGAGCGGGAGAGAGATCAGTCAGATCAGCGCGGAGGAACTGGACCGATATTGGGAGGAGGCGAAGAGCGAGACAGCCGAAAGCTGACAGCTAGACAGCTAGACAGCTACTCCACCAGCTCGCTCACTTTTACCAGCCTCACTCCGTGCTGCGCCAGCTTCGGCAGCTCGCGGTCGAGAACGGCGAGCGTGGCCGGGTGCGGATGGCCGATCGCGATGGCCGAGCCCTCCTCCCGCGCCCGCGCGAAGAGACCCGCGAGCGAGCTCTCGACGCCGGCCTCCGTCGCGACGTCGTCCAGGAACACGCGCCGGGACGCCGTCGGCACGTTCGCGGCGCGGGCCGCATCCCTGGCGACCGTCGTGTCGGTGGTCCGGCTGTCCACGAAGAAGAGGCCCCTTCGTGCCAGCACGCCGGACACGACTCGCATCACACGCGCGTCGGCCGTGGCGGCAGAGCCCATGTGGTTGTTGACGCCCACGGCGCCCGGGACGGAGTCGAGGTCCGAGTCGAGGATCGCGGCAATCTCCGCGTCCGACTGGGCGCGCAGCACGACGCCGGGGCCCGGTCGCACTCCCGGAAATCCACGCGGCTCCA
>DASQJK010000194.1:0-20134 GCA_035631095.1 Thermoanaerobaculia bacterium | reverse complement strand
CCCCGCGTAGCCGGGGGTCTGGTTGGCATGCTCATTCGTCGGATGAAGCTGGACGTGTCGGCCGTTCAATTCATCCACTCGCTGCGCAAACGCGCTGGCGGCGAATGCGAGTACGGCGATCGCGAGAACGATTCTGCGCATTGATCTGCCTCCTTGAAAGACAACCTCGAAGCTGGTTACACCTGGATGCTGGCCCGGGGTCGAGGCATTTTCGTGGTGGGAACGCTGGCGCGAATGATATGTCCACGAGGCGGCCGGCAAGCCAAAAAAACACGCAAGTGATGAAAATTCACCCCCTCCTCCGCCTGGGAGGAGAGGGCGCGTCACGCGGCCAAAATGTGTCGACGATTTTTGGCAGGCGTCGAAAAACCTGCTCGGGCCGTCCTACGGCGCGGCGATCGGAGTGGCCGCGAGCACCACGATGAGGCCGTTGTTCTGCATCGTGGAAGTTCCGACGACGACTTTCTCCCCCGCGCGAAGGCTCACGTCCGTCCGGACCTGGGCGCGCCCGGGCCCCGTCAGGGCCAGCGCAAATCCGTCGAGCCGGATGACCGGGCTCGGGCCCGACCCGTCCACGGAGAGCTTTCCGATCCGATACTCCGCCTGCAGGACGTGCTTGTCGTTCTTCGGGCCGAGCTCGGCGATCTCGGCGGTTCCTTCCCCACCGATGGCCCTCGTTCCCTCGCGCACCCTCTGGGTGAAGATCGCAGCGAGCTCGTAGCGGCGGTACGGCATCGTCTTTCGAAGAGCCGAGATCGCGGGCGCGAGCTCCTCCGGAAACGCGGAGCTTCCCGCCTCCCCCCGGGACGCCACGAGCACCCAGATGTGCAGGTCGATGTCGGGCCTCGGCGCTTCCGACACGTCCAGCCGCTTCAGCGCATCGCCGATCGCGGCCACGTTCTCGGGAAAATCGCGGACGGTGATCGTGCGAACGTCGTTGTTGGCCGAGACGGCGGCGCCTCGGAAGCCGCTGCTCAGCGGCCGAAGGACCGAAGCGAGCTCCGACGGCTCGCGGTGCTTCACTTCGAAGACGGCGCTGCGGAAGCCCTTCTCCGTGACGAACTCGTCGCGGCGCGCTTCCGGAGACGGCGCGGGCGCCGGAGTGTTCTGGGCGGCGAGAGGGCACGAGAAGAGAGACGCGATCGTGAAGAGCACTGCGACGAAAATGCTCAGGTGGAGCGGGCGAAGAGGTTTCATTCGGGATTCTCCTTTGTGGTCGAGGTGTCGTCGGTCGAAGTTGCGGATTCGTCGGAGAGGGGCGGCAGCGGGTCTCCGGCCGGCCCGACGAGCCACACGATGCGCACGTCGGGATCCGGCGTGGAGAGCTCGATCCGGACAGGTTGCGTCGCATGCGGCTCGGGAAGTGGGCGGGCGCGGAGGGGCGTTCGCCGCCCGGCGATCCGCGGCGCGGGTTTGCGCTCGGCAGCCGCGCTCGAGGGCGGACCGGCCCGGGGCGGCGCGATCGCCGCGCGGGAAGGGGGAACCGCGGCCGGACCGGGTGCGCGATCCTCCCGCGCGCCCCGCCAGTGGAGCAGAAGCGCGAGGCCGACGACCGCCGCCGCCGCTGCCCACCGCGCCGTCCCCCACGCCGGTCCGCTTCGCCGGATCGCGACGTTGGAGCCGCCCCGTTCCCCCTCGATCCGCTCCCAGACGCTTCGGCGCAGCTGCGCGCTTTCCTCCGGCGAGAGCTCCAACGCGGGAAGCTCGCGCAGCGTATGAATCGTCGCGGCGAAAGCTTCGGCGGCTTCGCGGCAGTCGTCGCATGCCCGCAGGTGTTCCTCGACGACGCGGGACCGCGCCGGAGAAAGGTCGGCGCCGGCGGCGAGCGCGAGAAGCGGTTCGACGCGGCGGCATTTCCGCGCGTTGGTCATCGCCGCGCCCCCAGCTTCGCTTCGAGTGCCCGCCTGAGCTTCACGCGCGCGGTCGCGACCTGCGATCGGATGGTGCCGGCGGTGGACCCCAGGATTTGCGCGGCGCGCTCCGAGGTCATCCCTTCGATGTCCCGGAGGACGAGCGCCGCTTTCTCGCGGGGAGGAAGCTGCGCGATCGCGTCGAGCACCAGCCGTGTCCGCTCGGTTTCGAGCAGCGCGGCCTCGGAGCTCGCTGCCGCCGACGGCTCCGGCACGCGGCCCGCCTCGCGCTCGGTCTCCCAGGACACAGGCAGAGAGGGCGCGCCCGACCGGCTCCGACGATGGAGATCGCGGCAGACGTTGACCGTGATGCGGCAGATCCACGCCTCGAAATCGCGGTCCGGGCGAAACCGCGCCAGGTACCGGTACGCCCGCAGGAACGTTTCCTGAGCGGCATCCCTGGCGAGGTCGCGGGTGCCCAGGAGCCGCCAGCCGATGGCGAGGACGCGCGGCTCGGTCTCACGCATGAGGTCGTCGAACGCTTCGTCGTCCCCCGCCTGAGCCCGCGCCGCCAGCGCCGAGCACGGCGATACCGCAGGTGCCCGTCGGGGCTCCGTCCCCCGGTTCGAGTGCCAGCGGCCTAGCGCCAAGCCGGCAGCGGCGAGCGGCGGCATTCATCCTGTTCCACACCGATTACTACTCGCGGGAGGGCGCGACCGTTGAGATCGTGATGACGCCGCTTCGACGCCTGGCGAATCTGCATCAGGCGGTCCATGGTCGAGGAGTCGTATAGGTAAAAAGGGCCAACCCGCCCATTCGTACACGGAGGTCATCCGATGACCACGACGACCATGACGATCTCTTTTCCCGGCGGCGTCTCGGTCGATGCCAGCGTGAACGGCCACACTGTCCATACGGACCAGCCGCGTCCTCTCGGCGAGAACAGCGCAATGTCTCCCTTTGACCTGTTTCTCGCGTCCGCCGGAACGTGCATGGGGTTTTATGCCCTGAGGTTCTGTCAGGAGCGCGGCATCCAGACGGAGGGACTGAGACTGAATGTCGAACCCGTCCGCGACCCGTTTTCGAATCGGGTGACACTCGTCCGGGTCGGGCTTCAGCTTCCCGACGACTTCCCGGAAAAATACGAAGCGTCGATCCTGCGCGCGGTCGACCACTGCTCCGTGAAACGGCACCTCATCGAGCCCCCGCGCTTCGAGCTCGCGATCGAGAGCGTGACGGCCGCCTAGACCGGCTTTTACCTCCGGCGCGAACGAGGTCCCGCCGCGGTGATCTCGGCGACCGCTTCGTGCGCTTCCTTCTTCACAGCGTCACAGACGACGGCGCAGAGCCGTTCCAGAGACGGGTCTGCGATGCGATAGACGGTGCGGTTCGCTGCCTTACGGGCTCTTACCAGGCCCCCGGCCCGGAGGACCGCGAGGTGCTTGCTCACGTTGGCCTGCGTGCTTCCGACAGCCGCAAGAATCTCCGACACTGAGGCAGGCGAACGGAAGAGTCGTTCCAGGATCTTGAGGCGCGTAGGTTCCCCGAGGGCCCGGAACCGCACGGCCATCCGATCCCGTGCACGGTCCGAGAGAGAGATCGTCGCGGCCATTCCGGAAGCGTAACGCAGCTCGATGGCAGTCGGAGGCTGATTCAGCGGCATTATTGCGTATATTACCATATGCTCATATAGTTTTTCACCGCGATGGGAATCATGCACCTGGTTCTACTGCTTGCGGCCGGGCCGCCGCCGGAGCCGCTCACGCTTCGAGAGGCCGCCCGGCTTGCGTCGGGGGAGGCGCCTTCGGCGTCCCGGGCGCGCGCGGAAACGGAAGCGGCGGAGGCCCGCGCGATGGTTGCCCGGTCGCGTCTCGCCCCCTCCGTCTCGGTCGAGGCTGGGTTTCTCTCGACCGACGATCCCGTGAGGGCCTTCGGTCTCGCCCTGGAGCAGCAGCGTTTTTCCGCTGAAAGCTTCTTCGCGGGCGACCCCAACCGGCCGCCGTTCGTGCGCGACTGGAGCGCCGCGGCGGCCCTGGACTGGCAGGCCGACCTCTTCGGATCGGCGCGGGCGGGCGCGCGGGCCGCGGCCAGCGCGGCGGGGGCGAGAAGCCGGCTCGCGGGGCGGACGCGTGACGCCGCCGCCCTCGAGGCGATCGAGGCATTCGCCGCGGCCCGGCGTGCCGAGAAGGCAATTTCGGAGCTCGCGCAGAGGCGCGCGGACGCCGACAAGGACCTGGACATCGCGCGTGCGCTCCACGAGCAGGGGATGACGACGCAGGCGGACCCGGCGCGGGCCGAGGCTGCTGTCGCACAGGTGGAGGCCGAGACGGCCGGCGAGCGGGCGGCGCTTGCGGGCGCCCGGGCGAGGCTTGCTGCTTTGATCGGGTCTCCAGCCGCATCGCGTCCGCTCGCGGAGCTGCCTCCTGCGGGCCCGGTGAACGGCCCGCGAACCGGGGATCGAGATCGAGACGACGTGGCGGCGGCGAAGCTCTCGGCGGAGGCGGCCCGCGAGGCGGCGAAAGCCGCCAGCGCCTCCCGATTCCCGGCCCTCGTCGTACAGGCGCGCTACGAAGCGCACGCTCCGCGGCCGGGAGCGCGGTGGGGAGACGCCGCATCGGTCTTTGGAGGCGTGCGGGCGCCGGTCTTCGCGTTCGGCGGCGTTCAGGCGCGGGTCGCCGAGGCGAGTGCGGCCGCTCGCGCGGCGGCGATGTCCGAGATCGAGACCCGCCGGTTCGCGGAGACCCAGAACGCGGAGGCGCGCGCGGCTCTCGAGGCCGCCGATTCGCGGGTGGCCGCGTTCGCGCGCGCGGGAACCGCGGCGCGCCGGGCCCGTGAGATTCAGCAGGCGCGATACGAGGAAGGGGCTGCGAGGCTCTCCGACCTGATCGAGGTCCGCGGCGCGGAGCTGGCCGCCCGGCTGGGAGAAGCCGCGGCCGTGTCCGAGCGCGCCATCGCCGAGGCACGGCTGCGATTCGCCCTGGGGCTGCCTCCGGAAGGGGAAGAACGATGAAGATCGCAACGACTGCCGCCGCGTTCTCGCTCACGCTCCTCGCGATCGGGTGCGCGAAGCAGAGCTCCGCGCCTCCACCCGCGCCCGCCCGCGCGCTGCGCACGGCCGAGGTGACTTGGAGACCGGAACCCGGGCGGCTCGAACTCGACGGCGTCGTCGTCGGACGCCACGAGGCGATCCTCGCGAGCCGGCTCGTCGCTCCAGTCGCCGAGGTGCGGGCGATACCCGGGCAGACCGTGCGCGTCGGAGCCGTCCTGGTGCGTCTCGAAACCGCCGAGTCCGACAGCGCGCTCGCGGGCGCTCGAGCGGCGCTCGAAGCGGCCCGCGCGGCCTATGCCCTCGCCGGCAAGAACCGCAAACGATTCGAGAAGCTCGAGGCCCGGGGTGCCGCCGCGTCGATCGAGCTCGACCGCTCGCGCCAGGACGAGGCGGCCGCGTTCGCCTCGGTCGCTTCGGCGCAGGCCGCCGTCGGGCGCGCGGGGACCGATCGCGCGCAGGCGGCGCTGACCGCGCCGTTCGACGCCATCGTCGTCGAGAAGCTCGTCTCCCCGGGCGACCTCGCGACGCCGGGGCGGCCCCTCGTGCGGCTCGCCTCGCTCACCGGCCGCCGGGTGGAGGCTGCGCCGGGGGAAGCGGAGGCCGCCGCGATCGCGCCGGGGGACGTCCTCGAGATCGTCCTGGCCCGGGGCACCGTTTCGGGTCGAGTCGCCGAAATCGTCGGAGCGGTAGATCCCGCGACGCGGCGCCGTACGGTGCGAATCGATCTCCCCGCGGGTGTCGAGCCGCCGGTGGGCTCATTTGCCCGCGTCGTCCTCGCGGGACCGCCGTCACTACGCCTTCTCGTTCCCGAGAGCGCCGTCCTGTCCCGCGGCGGCCTCGAGCTGGCGTGGGCGGTCGGAGGCGACGGGCGCGTGTCGATGCGGTACGTCCGAAGGGGGCCGGCGGCAGCCAACGGCTTGATAGAGGTCCGTTCCGGACTCGAGGCCGGCGAACGCGTCGTGGTCGATCCGCCGGACGATCTTCGCGCGGGGACCCGGATCCCGTCGTGACCGGCCCGGAAAGCGGCCCGCCGGCGGACCGTCCGCCCCTCGGACTCGTGGGCCGGTTCGCGGGAGCGTTGATCGGCTCGAAGCTGACGCCGCTCATCGTCCTCTTCGCGATGGCTCTGGGTGCCCTCGCGATCGCCATCACGCCTCGCGAGGAGGAGCCGCAGATCAAGGTCCCGATGATCGACGTGTTCGCTGCAGCCCCCGGCCGCAGTCCCGTGGAAATCGAACGCCGACTCGTCGCGCCGCTCGAGAGAGCGTTCCAGTCGATCCCGGGAGTCGAGTACGTGTATTCGACGTCGTCGGCGGGCGCGGGGCTCGTCATCATTCGGTTCCGCGTCGGTGAAGACCCGGATCGCGCCGTGTTGCGAGTGCGCGCAAAGGTGGACGCGTTGGCGGCGGACTGGCCGCGGGACCTCGCGCCTCCGCTCGTGAAGCCGCGCTCGATCGACGACGTGCCTGTCTGGGCCGTGACTCTCTGGAGCCAGGCGGAGGATCCGCTCACTCTGCGCCGGCTCGCGGCGGAGCTCGAGAACGAGCTCGGGACAATTCCGGAGGTCTCCGACATCGCGCTCATCGGCGGCCTTCGGCGGCAGTTCCGGGTCGAGGCCGATCCCTCGCGGCTTGCCGCCCGGGGGCTCGGTTTCTCCGCGGTGCAGAGCGCCGTTGAAGCGGCGAACCGCCGTTCGGAGGCGGGCCCCGTCGTGGCCGGCGGCCGCGAAATCCTCGTCGAGGCGGGGGGATTCCTCCGCTCGGCGGAGGAGCTCGGCGCCGTCGTCGTCGCGCAGAGCGGCGGTGTTCCGGTCCGCCTGGGAGACGTGGCGCGCATCGTCGACGGACCGGAGGAGCCCCGGGCCTACGTCACGCACGGCGAGCCCGGCATGCCGAACCGCGCTCCGGCGGTGACGCTCGCGGTCTCGAAGCGGCGAGGCGCCAACGCCATTTCGGTGGTGCACGCGATCGAGAAGAAGCTTCGCATCGTCGAGCCGCGCCTGTTCGCCGCGGGAATCCACACCACGGTGACGAGGGACTACGGCGAGACGTCGTCGGAAAAGTCGAACGACCTGCTGAAGCACATGGCGCTCGCGACTCTCTCCGTCGCGCTCCTCATGGCCTTCGCGCTCGGCCGCCGCGAGGCGGGTGTCGTGCTTCTCGCCGTTCCAGTGACGCTCGCTCTGACGCTGTTCGTCTTCCGTCTCTTCGGCTACACGCTCAACCGGATCACTCTCTTCGCTCTGATCTTCTCGATCGGAATCCTGGTGGACGACGCGATCGTCGTCGTCGAAAACATCGTGCGGCATCTGAGGATGCCGGGTTCACGCGGACGGCCGATCGACCGTGTCGCGGTCGAGGCGACCGACGAAGTGGGCAACCCGACCGTGCTCGCGACCTTCGCCGTGATCGCCGCGATCGTGCCGATGGGATTCGTCGGGGGCCTCATGGGGCCGTACATGCGCCCGATTCCGTTCGGCGCCTCCGCGGCGATGCTCTTTTCGCTGCTCGTGGCTTTCGGAGTGTCTCCCTGGGCCGCGCGGCTGCTTTTCCGCCGGACGGCTTTTGGCGGGCGCGGGCACGAGGGTGAGTCGCGCGGCGCGCTCGCGCGCCTCTACCGAAAGGCGATGACTCCTCTCGTCACCGAAGGAAAAAGGCGCGCGCGGATCGGGTTCTTCGGCGCCGTGGCCGGCCTGCTGATCGCGGCCGCAGCGCTCGTTCCGCTCGGCCTCGTGCGGGTGAAGATGCTTCCCTTCGACAACAAGAACGAATTCCAGGTCGTGGCGGATTTTCCGGAGGGCACGACTCTCGAGTCGTCGAACGCGGCGCTCGCGGAAATGGCCGACGCTCTGCATTCCCTGCCGGAGGTCGTCTCGACGGAGGTGTACGCGGGGACGGCGGCGCCGTACAACTTCAACGGTCTCGTGCGCCATTACTTCCTCCGCTCGGGACCGCATCAGGGCGATGTGCAGGTGACGCTCCGGCGGAAAGGGGACCGCCGTCGGTCGTCGCACGAAATCGCGAAGGCGGCCCGGCCTCTCGTCGCCGCGATCGGACGTCGATTCGGCGCGCGGGTCAAAGTCTCGGAAGTCCCTCCGGGCCCGCCGGTGCTCCAGACTCTGGTCGCCGAGGTCTACGGACCCGAAGACGCGGGCCGGAGAGACGTGGCGAAACAGGTCAAAGAGCTCTTCGCCCGCACCGAAGGGGTCGTGGACGTGGACTGGTACGTCGAGAGTCCGCGCGACAAGCTCGTTTATCGGCTCGACCGCGAAAAGGCCGGGCTCTCGGCCATCTCCGAGGCGGATGCGGCGGCCACGCTGCGGCTCGCTTTGTCCGATGAGCCTCTTGCGGCCGCCGAAGTGCCCGGGTCGCGCGAACGCATCCCGCTCGTCGTCACCTTGCCTTCCTCCCACCGGCACGACCTGTCGTCGCTCGGGGCGCTTTCCGTCCGCGGCGCCGGGGCACGGCTGGTTCCGCTCTCGGAGCTGGGACGCTTCGCCGCCGAGCCGGAGGAGCCCTCGATCTATCGCAAGAACGGGAAGCCGGTTGTTTACGTCACGGCGGACGTCGCCGGAGCGAAAGAGGCGCCGGTCTACGCCATCGCCGCGCTCGAGAAAGGGCTCGGGAAGATCGCGGTCCCCGGCGGCTATGGGATCCGGGCGCAGACGGCCGAGGCTCCCTTCGATACGTCCCGCTACGGAATCAAGTGGGACGGCGAGTGGCACGTCACCTACGAAGTGTTTCGCGACCTGGGGCTCGCCTTCGCGGCGGTTCTCGTCCTGATCTACGTGCTCGTCGTGGGCTGGTTCCGCAGCTTTGCCGTGCCCCTCGTGATCATGGCGCCGATCCCGCTCACGCTCGTCGGGATCCTTCCAGCGCACGCGATCTTCGGCGTGTTCTTCACGGCCACGTCGATGATCGGTTTCATCGCCGGCGCCGGAATCATCGTGCGCAACTCGATCATCCTCGTCGATTTCATCGAGCTTCGGCGCCGCGAGGGGATGGCTCTCTCCGAAGCGGTGCTCGAGGCGGGCGAGGTCCGCTTCCGGCCGATGCTTCTCACGGCCGCCGCCGTCGTGGTCGGAAGCTCGGTGATGCTCTTCGACCCGATCTTTCAGGGCCTTGCCGTATCGATGATGGCCGGAGAAGTCGCGGCGACTCTGCTCTCCCGCGCGGCGGTTCCCGTCCTCTACTACCTCTTGAAACGTCCCGCGGAGAAAAAGCTCTCCGCCCGGGAAAAGCCCGTTCCGCCCATCTCTACCCAGCCCGAAAGGAGTCTCGCATGAAGCGTAGCTTGAACGAATGGCTCCGGGGAATCGCGGGGATTTTCGTCCTCATCTCCGCGGCCCTCGGTTATTTCGTCCACCCGGCGTTCTTTCTGTTCACCGCGTTTGTCGCCGCGAACCTGCTGCAGTCCTTCTTCACCAGGACCTGCCCGATGATGCTTTTCCTTCGGAAGCTCGGCGTGCGCGAGGAGGCCTCATGAAAACCCCCATGACGATCTCGTTTCCCGGCGGCGTCTCGGTCGACGCGAGCGTGAACGGCCACAGCGTGCACACGGATCAGCCGCAGCCTCTCGGGAACGACACGGCGATGTCGCCCTTCGATCTCTTCCTGGCATCCGCCGGCACGTGCATGGGCTTCTACGCACTTCGCTTCTGTCAGGAGAGAGGGATTTCGACGGACGGGCTCGGCCTGACGGTCGAGCCCGTTCGGGATCCCGTCTCACGGCGCGTGGTCACCGTCCGCATCGGGCTGAAGCTTCCCGACGGTTTTCCGAGCAAGTACGAGACCGCGATCCTGAGGGCGGTGGATCATTGCTCCGTGAAGAGGCATCTCGTGGAACCGCCGCGGTTCGTGCTGTCGATCGCGCAGGCGGTGCGGACTTAGAGTTGGTGCGCCCGCCGCGATTCGAACGCGGGACCTTTAGCTCCGGAGGCTAACGCTCTATCCGGACTGAGCTACGGGCGCATCGAGAGAAAGAACCGCGAAGCATGCTTGGGGTGAGTGGAGGGATTCGAACCCTCGACATCCAGATCCACAGTCTGGCGCTCTAACCAGCTGAGCTACACCCACCGTGGGGCGGGCGAATATACCAGAGAGCGGCCGCTCGAAAACGAATAGCCTTGCCCCGAATGGATCGCCGAACGATCGCCGCATGCGTCCTGATCTTTTCGGTCGGGGCCGCGTGCCGCCGGGAGGCCACGTCCGCGAGCTCCGACTCGCCCTCCGCCACGCCTGCCCCGGCTTCATCGGCTCTGACGGACGTTTCGCGGGCCCCGCGGCCGTCGAGCGGGCGAGCCGTTCTCTGGATCGGGATGGATGGACTCGATTGGGATCTGCTCGACCGCCTTGCCGCCGATGGCACGATGCCCAACTGGAAGCGGCTCGAGACCGAAGGAGCCACGGCGCGGCTTCGCAGCTTCGCCCCACTGATCTCCCCGATCCTCTGGACCACCGCGGCGACGGGAGCTCCACCCGACGTCCACCGCGTACTCGACTTCCAGGAGGTCGATCCGAAAACAGGTGCGAAGGTCCCGATCTCCGGACTCTCACGCGCGGTCCCGGCGATCTGGAACACGGCCTCGGCGGCCGGCCGGAAAGTCGGAGTCGTCGGCTGGTGGGCGACCCACCCGGCGGAAGAGGTCAATGGGTTCTTCGTGAGCGATCACGCGAGCCCGATCCTTTTCGAGGGCCTGCCGCTCGGCGGTGCGGCGTACCCTCCGTCACTGGAGCCGGGGCTCGCGCAAGTCTCGACTCGAGAGGGAGCGATTCCGGACGCGGAGCTCGCCCGGTTCGTGGACGTCCCGCCCGGCGAGATCGCGGCGGCGCGCTCCTCGGGCGCCGGGCTCGAAAATCCGATCATCGCGCTCTCGCGGATCCTCGCGTCGACCCGCACCACGCACCGGATCGCGCGGGACCTCTACGACCGCGAGCGGCCCAACCTCTTCGCCGTGTATTACGAGGGCACCGACGAAGTGGGGCACGTCTTTGCCGCCTCGACGCCGCCCCGGCTCGCTTGCGCGTCCCAGGCCGACGTGGATCGGTATGGAAAGGTCGTTTCCCGTTACTACGCGGAGATCGACGGCCTCATAGGTCAATGGATGCGCCGCGCGGAGGAGGACGGCGCGACGCTCGTCATCCACTCTGACCATGGCTTCAAGTGGGGAGCGGACCGGCCCTGCGCCCTGGCGTCTGGCAACTGGGCGACGGCGGCGTTCTGGCACAGGCCCGATGGCGTGTTCGTGTCCTGGGGAAAGCGTGCACGGCGCGGCGCCCCGCGGGGAGACGCCAGCCTTTTCGACGTCGCGCCGACGATCCTTTCTCTTCTCGACATTCCTCCCGACACGGTCATGCCCGGCAAGGCGGCCGAGTTCGCCTTCGAGGATCTTCACGCGCTCCCCGCCGCGGACCGCGCGAACCGTCCTCCCGTCACTCGGGTCCACGCGGAGCCGATGTCCACGAAGGAGGCGAGCGAGTACGCAAAGAAGCTGATGGCGCTCGGGTACCTCTCGCGTTCCGAGACACGGACTTCTGCGCCGGCGCCGGCAGCGGGAGACCATCCGTCGATGACAGAAGGCGGCTGGAATAACCTCGGCGTTTACTACCGCGACACCGCGAAGGACCCGGCGCGGGCGCGCGACGCGTTTGAGAAAGCGCTCGCCATCGCCCCCGATTACTACTCGCCGATGTTCAACCTCGCGGTTCTGGCCCGTTCGCGCGGGGATGTGAGGACCGCGGAGGATTGGCTCCTCAAGTCGATGGGTGCCCTTCGGGCCGACCCTGCCCCCGCGGTCGGCGCCTGGGCACGCGAGTACGAAGCCAAGGGAAACGTTCGGGCGGCTCTCTCCCTGATGAACCGGGCCGCGAAGGCATTCCCGGCGAACGAAGGCGTCGCCCGCGAGCTTGGGATGTTGCGCTACCGGATCAAGGACTGCCGCGGGGCCATCGGGGCGCTGTCGCCGTTCGAAGCGGCAACGAAGGAGCCGCGGACGTTGAACGACATGGCGCTTTTCGAGACTTGCCTCGGCGACCGGCGGGCGGTCATCCGCCTGCTCGAGAGATCTCTCTCGCTCGATCCCAATCAGCCGGCCGTCGCTCGGACCCTCGACACGGTTCGAAACTCGCGCGGCTGACCGACAAGAAAAAAGCCGGGGGCGTCGAGGGCGCCCCCGGCTTCGCTGGCAGTCCGAGAATCAGTACGTGATCGCCGCTTGCACGAGGAATCTCCGGGCAGGGGCGTAGACCGTCGGCTTTCCGAAGTTGGGGTTGAGATTGGAAGCCGGTATCCCGCTCGTCGAGAGGCACGGCTGGTTCAGACAGAAAGCCTGATCGATCGAGAGGGCTGGTTGGGTGTTGAAGACGTTCAACAGCTTGCCCTCGAGGCGCAGGTTGGCGGGACCGATCGGAATGCTCTGTGAAACCAGCAGGTCGACGTTCGTCCAGGACGAAAGGTGCCGGGTTCCCGCGGGCTCGATCGGCATGAGGGTCGTCCCGTTGTTGGGGTCGATTCCGCGCGCTTCCCACGGCTTGCCGCTCTGGAATCGCAGGTAGGTGCCGATGGTCGTCTTCGTCGGGAGCGTGTAGGTTCCGAAGAGCTTCGCGATGTGGGTGCGATCTCCCTGGAGCAGTCCCTCGTGATTGGGGTCTGTCGGGAAGAGGCCCACGCCGTCTCCGATGTAGGAGGAGGAGTAGAAGATCGCGTTGCCCGACGTGTCGAGGTCCCAGTTTCCGTCGAGTCGCGAGAGGGTATACGACGCATCGACCGTCCAGTTGCTCCCATATGCCTTGCGGACTTCCACGGTCGCCGCGCGATAACGGCGGAATGCGGAGATGTTGCCGTAACGGAAGTTGCTCGCCGTAGCTGGAACCGTGGCGAAGTCCTCGATCACGTCGGTCGTGTGCCGGTACATTCCCCACACCTCCGCCGACCACCCGGCCCCGAGCGGCCTGGCGTAGCCGAGGATCGCTTCGTCGGTGTACGTCGGATCGATGTTCGGGATGACGAGCTTGTTGGTCTGGTTCGCCCGAACGACGGACTGGATCAAAGCGCCCGTCTGGATGTTGAAGAAGGAGTCGACGCGCAGCAGGCGAAGAGGCGCCGCGGCGCGGGCGAGCGACTGGTTGTCCATGTTGTCGTAGCGCGCCGCGTTGGCGTAGAGCTTGTCGTGCGCGTTCGCATCGATCTCATAGGAGATCCCGACACGCGGCTGGAACTGCTTGCTCCAGGGAATGTTGATGCGGCCCGTGTACGTGCACGCGGCCGTCGACGGGTTGGTGCTGCAGGGCGGGATTGCCGCCGCGTTGCCGGCCACGGTGAAGTCGCCGCGCACGAAGGTGAAATTGCCGTTGCTGTTCGGGATGTAGTAGTCCTCGTTGACGAGAAGGCCCAGGTTGACGGTCAGGTGGCTCCAGGTCGCCTGGTCTTGTATGAAGGCTCCGTAGGTCCTCGACTTCGAGATCTGCTGATCGGGTGGTGTGTAGCGCGCCCGGTAGCAGGGGCGGCCGCCGTCCGGGTTGCCGGCCGGGCTGCAGGTTCCCGCAGTCGCCGTGTCGACGACCGTGATCGTGCCCCAGCCATCCGCCCCGCGCCGCAGATCTTCCCGGTTCGCGCTGTAGGTCACTCCGCCCCGGATGTCGTGCGTCGCTCCGAGGAAGGTCGAGAGGTACGAGCCCTGCAGCCGGAACTCGTCACGGAAGAAGTTCTGGTCGTTGGAGGCGAGATCACTTCCTCCTATGCGCTGGCCCGTGCTGTTGGCGGGCGGGAAGATGAAGGTCTGCCCGGTGCGGCCGACCGTGCTCGTGATGAAGCTTCCGACGAGATACGGGTGCACAGGGTCAAACGGCGTCTGGTAGGGAATGAACGTATTCGGCGAGACGGAGTTGTTGTCCTCGTTGTGGTTGTAACGCGCCTCGAACGAGACCTTCGGGTTCACGGTCCAGTACCACGAGCCGACGATGACGCGGTCGATCGTTTTCGGCTTGTCGCCCGCGGACACGGCGGTCGTCGAAAAGATGTCGGCGTTCGTCGCGTCGATGCCGCGATAGCGGAAGGAGGCCTCGATCAACTGGTTGGACATCGGGTTCCCGGTCAGCTTGGCGAAGTACTCGTTGACGTCCGTCTTGCTGTCGGGCACCGAGCCCAGGTTGTTCACGCGGTCCTTCTCCGTCTGCCGGAGGAGGTTGGCCGAACCGTAGAAGAAGAGGTGATCGCGCCAGAGCGGGCCGCCGGCGTCGATTCCCGGCCGCACCTTCTCGAACTGGCTGGTGAGGGTTGGGTCTTTGCTCCGAGCCGCCGCCGACGCCGGCTGGTACTCGACGCGAGCTTCGCCGTGGAGAGCGTTCGTGCCGGACTTCGTCACGCCGTTGACGATAAAGCCGCCGGTGCGGCCGTACTCGGCCGTGACGCCTCCGCGGGTGATGTTGACTTCCTGGAGGTCGAAGCCCGTGAAGTCCTGGAAGAGGTCGCCGAAGAACGGGTTCGTGATGTTCACGCCGTCATAGAGGTAGGTGTTGTCCATCCGGCCGCCGCCGGCGTTGAACGAGCCCGTGGAGGCATTGTTGTCCGCGACACCCGCAGCGAGCTGGAAGGTGCCCGTGAACGTTCGCCCGAGCGGCAGCTTCTGCATGGTCTCCTGCGTGGTCACGTTCGAGATCGTGGTGGACTTGGTGTCCACGGCGGGAGTCGCTGCGGTGACGGTGATCTCCGCGGTCGCCGAAGGCCGGAGCATCGCTCGTACCTCGGTCTCCTTTTGAACTTCGACGAAAACGTCCTGTTCGAAGGTGCCGAGCCCGCCGAGCTCCGCCTTGAGGTGGTACCGCGCCGGAAGCAGCGCGCTGAACTGGAACGATCCGTCCGGGAGAGACGTCGTGGTCCGCCCGAGCGGCATGACGGAGCTCGTGATCGTGACGGTCGCCCCGGGAAGGGCGCCGCCCTGGGCATCACGAACCCATCCGGAGATCCCTCCGGTCGTCTGCGCGAGAGCCATCGGGATGGCGAGCGCGAAGCACGCGACCGCGATGAGCAGGGAACGGAATCGCATAGTCCTGGCTCCTTCTGAGTACGGGCGGCATGCCCGCGGATCGGGAATTCGAATCATGAATTCTGAGTGCGAGTTACCTCACAAATCGCGGCGATTTTACTCTCTCTCGAGGCGAACGAGATCGTCGAAAGTTTCGCGGCGCCGCACCACCCGAAAGCCGCTTCCCTCGACGAGCACTTCGGCCGCGCGGGGCCGGAAGTTGTAGTTGGAAGACATGGCGAACCCGTAGGCTCCTGTGTCCCGTACGGCGAGGAGGTCGCCTTCCTCCGGGAGGGGCATTTCGAGGTCCCGGGCGAAAAAGTCGCTCGTCTCACAGACGGGTCCGACCACGTCCGCCACGAGGCGTCTTTCGGAGGGCGGGCCGGCCGGCTCGATTTCCTGGATTGCCCCGTAGAGAGGCGCCCGGATGAGGTCGTTCATTCCGCCGTCCGTGATCACGAATTCCTTCGTGCCATTGCGTTTGCGGTAGAGAACCCGCGTCAGGAGCGCGCCCGCCGGCCCCACGATCGCCCGTCCGGGCTCGATCAGGATCCGAAGCGGAAGCCCGGCGAGCACGGGGAGCACCGCGGCGGCGTAGGTCTCGGGAGAGAGCCCCGGTCCGGCCGCGCCCCCGATTCCGACCCCTCCGCCGACATCCAGCGTCTCCAAGGGGATGCCGGCGTCGAGGAGCTCGCGTGCGAGGAGCGCCAGCTCGCCCGCGGTTTCGGCCAGAGGAACCGGGTCGGTGATCTGGCTTCCGATGTGGGCCTGGATTCCCGTGAGGCGAATCCCGGGAAGGTGCCGCGCGTGCTCGGCAATGACTCGAGCCCGGGAAATGTCGATCCCGAACTTGTTGTGCTTGAGGCCCGTGGAAATGTACGGATGCGATTTCGGGTCGATGTCGGGATTGACCCGCAGCGCCAGGCGGGCGACCCGCCCGAGCGCCGCCGCGTGCCCGGAGATCTTTTCGACCTCGCGCTCGGATTCCGCGTTGAAGGCGAGGATTCCGGCCTCGACACCGAAGCGGATCTCCGAGTCGGTCTTCCCGACGCCCGAGAAGACGATGCGCTCCGCGGGAAAGCCGGACTCGAGCGCCGCGCGCAGCTCCCCGCCGGAGACGACGTCCGCGCCGGCGCCGAGCGCGGAGAGAACGCGCAGGACCGCGAGGTTGGAGTTCGCCTTCGTCGCGTAGCAGACGAGGTGGGGAACCGGGGAGAACGCGGCGTCGAAGCGGCGGAAGCTCTCTTCGATCGCCGCCCTGCTGTAGACGTAGACGGGCGTGCCTGCCGCGTCCGCGATCGCCTCGAGAGGAACGCCGTCGCAGAAGAGGTCGCCGTTTTCCCGATGGAAGCCGGTCATCCGCCGGCAAGATAACAGCGAGCGCGCCGTCTCAGGAGCCGCCGAGCACGATTCTCCTTTCGCCGGTAGCCGTGTCGAACCGAACGAGAGTCTTCGAATCGTCGAGGAACAGCTTCGTCGCTTCGCTGCCGGGCCGGATCCCTCCCGCCTTCAAGAACCAGATCGGCCGCAGCCCGTCCGCCCGGCGCTCCACCGTCCGCCGCTCGATATCGGCGACGTAGAGCTTTCGGGCGGGATCTCCCGGCGGAGATGTCTTTCCCGGCGCGAGAGCCAGCGCGAGCTTTCCCTGCGCGACCTCGCCCCCGGGAAGCACGATTCCCTTTTGCCCGATCCGAAGTCGGGAGAGCCGTTCGCCGGAAGGGGAGAAGACCTCGAGCCACGATTCGGTCTCGTCGGAGAGCAGGAGGACCCAGCGCCCGTCGCTCATCCGCGCCGAGGCGGCGGAGAAAAGCGGCCCGCCCTCCCGAAGCGTCGCGATGACCTCACCGGTGCGCCCGTCCCGCAAGGTCCAGCGTCCCGGATCTTTTTCCGCTTGCACGAACCGGTCGTGCGACGGCGACCCCAGGAACCACGCGCGCGGAGACGCCGCGCTGCCCGTGCGCGCAAGGTCCCGCGAGTCGATGTGGAGCTCGAAAATTTCGACACGCTCCGGGTGCACCGCCGTGCCGGTGTATACGCGCACGAGGTCCTTCGCGGCGAAGACCCCCGCGGCGAACGTGCTCGCCTGGCCGAGGCGCGCGGACGCGAGGGAGCGGCCCGATGGGAGCTCGCTGATGGAGAGGAGTCCGTCTTCGATGCTTCCGATCCGTGAACCGTCGTCCGAGAGAAAGATCCGCCATGGACTCCTGAGGGACAGACGCGTTTCCGTCGGGGACACGTCGTGCCGGTCGAGCCGCATCGTCCGGACAACCCATGGCGACGATCTCCCGGACTCGCGCTCCGCCCAGGCCGCTGTAGACCCGTCTGCCGAAACGGCGGGCGGCCCGAAGATTCGTCGAGACCGGCCGGTCCGCGTGTCGTACAGGAATTCCGCGCGCGTCCCCCGTGCCAGCCCCTCGAGAGAAACCCATCCGTCCGAGCCGAGCGGTGAAGCGGATTCGAAGGACTCGAGCGATGAGGGAGGCGCGGCGAGCACCCATCGTGAATAGATCGTCAGGACCAAGGCCGCCACGAGAAGGCCCGACCACACGGTGACTGAGAGCCCCCGGTGCGCGGCGCGCGGGTCCGTACGGCCGCGCGAAACGCCGCGATGCATTCCGGCGACGAGCACGGCGGCGACCACGACGGCGCCGGCCGCTCCCACGCGCCAGAGGCCGCGCGCGGGATCCGGCCACAGCTCGTACAGGCGCCGCAGCGCGTCCCACGTCAGGAATCCGACGGCCACAGCCAGAAGGAGGTCGCCGAGAGCGAGCATGGATCGCGAGCGAACCATCGTGGCGATCGCGTGAGAGGCGAGGAAGAGGAGCACCGCGGCCGCCGCCGCGACAAGGAGGCCCCGGCCGGTCGAGCCCGCCAGGTCCGCGAGGGGGTCGAGCCGGCGGTCGATGAGAAGGGCGGGCGCCGCGACGATCAGGCCGGCGGCGAGCGCGATGCCGAGGGAGCTCGCGAGCTTTCCGCCCCAGATGGACACGCTGGAGAGTGGCCGCGAGAAATAGAACCCGCCGTGACCGCGGGCGATTTCGCCGGCAAGGGCGCTCGCGCCGAGAGCCGCGGCGACGGCGGCGACGAACGACCAGCTCGCGAACACGGCCAGGAATCCCCGGAGATCGCGAGCCCCTGCGCCGGTCATTCCCCGAAGCACGGGCAGCAGCGGAACGATCGCGCTCACGGCGAGCGCAGCCGCGAACACGAATTTCTTCTCGATCACCTCGCGCCGTGCGACGGCGAGCAGTTTCTTCATGGCGTTGCGGTGCCTCCGTTTTTTTCCGCGCCGCGCGGCTCGCCCGCGACCGCGAAAAAGATGTCTTCGAGCGACATTGCCGAGGACTCCGCTCCCTCGACGCCGTCCTGCCGCCGAAAGGTCTCGAACGCGCCCTCGTCCCAGTTGGACACAACGGCCTCGATGCCCCAGCCGCGGACCTTCACGCGCACGGACTCGAACGCGTCGAGCTCGGTGCCGAACTCCGTGCGTGTCTCCGTGATGCGGTTGCCGTATCGAATCTTCCGGAACCGCGACTTCAGGGTTTCGACTTCCTCGTCGAGGACCAGCCTGCCCTCCTTCAGGATGCCGACGCGCGTCGCGATGCCCTCGATCGCGGCCAGGTCGTGCGTCGTCAGAAAGACGGTCGTTCCCCGGTCCGCGAGCTCCCCCATGAGCTCCTCCCAGAAGGCGCGGCGCGCCACGACGTCCAGGCCGAGCGTCGGATCGTCCAGCACGAGCAGATCCGGCGACGGCGCGAGCGCGAGAGCGAGCAGCACCTGGCCCTTCTGGCCCTTCGACAGCCGGCCGAACGGCGTCTGCTGCGGGACGCCGAACCGTTCGAGGCGCTGATTGAACGACACGGAATCCCAGCGTGGATAGAGCTCCCGGCAGAAGGCCTCGAGGTGCCGCGCCGTCATGGCGGCAGGGGCGTCGGGCTCCTCGGGCACGACGCCCACTCGCGAGAGAAGCCTCGCGCGATGCTTCCAGACGTCCTCTCCGAAGAGCTGGGGCGAGCCGGAATCCGCCTTCTGTTCTCCGAGCGCGCACCGCACGAGCGAAGACTTGCCCGCGCCGTTTCGTCCGAGGAGCGCGTAAACGCTGCCGGGCGCCACCTGGAAGGAGACGTCGTCGCAGGCGGTCGCCTTCCCGTAACGCACGGTGAGGTTCCGGATCTCGAGGAGGGGACCGCCCGGAGGCGGAACGGAAGAGGTCATGGTTTCTCCTTGCGCGCCGCGAAGGAACGCCACGCGGCCGCGAGCTCGTCGGCGGCCTCGGCATGGCCGGCTCCGATCGACGACGCGAAAGCGGCGTATCCGAGGGCCGCCTGACGCAGGGACTTCGTTCGCTCCGCGCGGGCGAGGACCGGCGGCGCGTCGGCGACGTAGGTCCCGTCGCCCCGCTTCACCGTGAAGACGCCGGCGTCCGCGAGGCGCTGGTACGCCTTCGCGACCGTGGCCGGGTTGATCCGGAGGTCCTTCGCCAGGTCGCGCACGGACGGTACGGGCCGTCCGGGCTCGAGCGCAGACGAGGCGACGAGACGGCGCATCCCCTCCTCGATCTGGCTCCAGATCGGAGTGGCGGACGAGAAGTCGAGGTGGAGAGCGCGCATTCGTGTATCACAGTTGTAATACACTAATGCGGTGCTTGTCAACCCCCTTCCGAGGGAGACCTCCGGGACCGGTCGTCGTAGTTGCGGATTACGGGCGCCAGCGCGGCGACCACGAGCGCCACGAGTACGGTCGCGGCCCCTCCCGAGACGACCGAGACCGTCACGCCGAGGGCCGCGGAGGCGAAGCGGGAGGCGAGCCAGCCCGCTTCGAGCTCGCCCAGCTGCGGGCCTCCCATGAAGAAAATCATGTTCACCGACGTCATCCGGCCCCGCAGAGCGTCGGGCGTCGAGAGCTGCCGGATCGTCTGGCGGATGACCGTCGAGATCGCATCCGCCGTCCCCGTCAGCGCGAGCGCGAGGATCGTCAATGGGAAGCTGCGGGAGAGGCCGAACACCACCGTCGCGAAGCCGTACGCTGCGACAGCCCACAGAAAGACCCGACCCTGCCGCGGCGGCATCGGGCGCAAAGAGAGCAGGAGCGACCCGACGAGAGCGCCCACGGCGGGGGCGGAGACGAGGAATCCGTACCCCGTCGCTCCGACCTTCAGAACCTGGTCCGCGAAGATCGGCAGCAGGCTCATCGCTCCCGCGAAGAAGGTCGCGA
>DASQJK010000193.1:0-9441 GCA_035631095.1 Thermoanaerobaculia bacterium | reverse complement strand
TCAGAAGACGAGGGCCGAGGTGGCGCGGCGCCCGGACGGCAAGGTGCGCGCGGCGAGCGCCAGCCAGGAGGGAGGAAACGTCGCCGAGTACGAGCTCGGCCGGGAATCCCGGCGGCGTGGCTGGATCGACTACGTGCAGGGCGTGACCGCCGAGCTCGCGCGCCGCGGGCTCCCGGTCTCCGGCTTCGACCTCTGGCTGACATCCACCGTTCCGACGGGAGCGGGGCTCTCGTCGAGCGCCGCCCTCGAAGTTGCCGTCCTCCGCGCCCTGCGCGACCTCTTCGGCCTCGCTCTCGACGACGTCTCACTGGCGCTCGCGGGCCAGCGGGCGGAAAACGACCTCGTCGGGGCCCCCGTCGGCCTCATGGACCAGATGGCGTCCACGCTGGCGGCGCAGGGCATCGCCCTCTTCCTCGACACCCGCAGCCTCGAGTACGAGCGCATACCCATCCCGCCGCAGGCGGAAATCGCCGTGATCGATTCCGGGGTCCGGCACGACCATGCCTCGGGCGACTACCGCAAGCGGCGGGAGGAGTGCGAAGAGGCGGCGCGCCTCTTGGGCGTTCGAGAGCTTCGCGACGTCTCGGCCGACCGACTGCCGGAGGTCTCGAGGCTACCGGAGCCCCTCAACCGGCGCGCGCGGCACGTGATCACCGAGAACGCGCGCGTGCGGGAGGCCGCGGCCGCCCTGCGCGCGCGGGATCTCGAGCTGCTCGGGCGCCTCTTCGACGCGTCCCACGAATCCATGCGCGACGACTTCGAGGTCTCCGTTACGGAGGTCGACGCCATCGTCTCGGCCGCGCGCGCTCACACCGACGTGTTCGGAGCCCGGCTGACCGGCGGCGGCTTCGGAGGAAGCGTCGTGATTCTCGGCCGCGAGGGCTGCGCGGACTTCGTGGGGCTGCACGTCCTGCGCGAAGTGGCCGGCGTCGCGCCTCGCGCCCGGCTCGTCGTCCCGGACGCGGCAGCGGCAACACGCTCTCGCTGAAGAGTTTCCCGTCGCGGGATGCGGCACGGTTCTTGAAAAGACACGGGCATGGAAAATCGAACTCGCATCAACCCGCACGGCAGCCGTCTACCTTCGTCTCTGCCGCCGTCGGTTTCGCCGCAGTCCGCTTCGCCCCGCGCGCAGGCCGTCGCCCGCCGCTCCGGCGAGGCCGTTTCGCAGCCCGACATCGTTTGTCTCTCGCACCTCCGCTGGGACTTCGTGTTTCAGAGACCGCAGCACCTGCTGACGCGGTTCGCGCGCGAGTCCCGGGTGTTCTACGTCGAGGAGCCGGAATTCCATCGCGCCGCTCCCTCCCTTTCGGTGACCCTTCGGGAAAACGGCGTGCACGTCGTCGTGCCGCGGCTTCCGGAAGGACTCGCGCCGGAAGAGCAGGCGCAGCTTCAGAAGGAGCTCCTGGACGATCTGCTGCGGCGCTATGCCGTGCGGCGCTTCGTGCTCTGGTACTACACGCCGATGGCGCTCGCCTTCTCGCGCCATCTGCGTCCTCTCGCCATCGTCTACGACTGCATGGACGAGTTGTCGGCATTCGCCGGCGCGCCTCGCGCCCTCCGTGAGCGGGAGGCCGAGCTCATGGTCCGCGCGGATCTCGTGCTGACGGGCGGCCAGAGTCTCTACGAGGCCAAGAAGAACCTCCATCCCAATGTCCATCCCTTTCCGAGCAGCGTCGACGTCGCCCACTTCGCGCAGGCGCGCAACGGCCACGACGAGCCGGCCGACCAGGCGCCTGTCCCGCGCCCGCGCCTCGGATACTTCGGCGTCATCGACGAGCGCATGGACCTCGAGCTGGTGCGCGGCGTCGCCCTGGCACGGCCCGACTGGCAGCTCGTTTTCCTCGGACCGACCGCGAAGATCGATCCCGCCACGTTTCCGAAGCTTCCGAACGTGCACGCGCTCGGCCGCAAGTCCTACGAGGAGCTTCCCGCTTACGTTGCCGGATGGGACGTCGCAATGCTCCCGTTCGCCCGAAACGAGTCCACCCGGTTCATCAGCCCGACGAAGACACCCGAGTACCTCGCGGCGGGACGTCCGGTGGTGTCGACGTCGATCCGCGACGTCGTTCGCCCCTACGGTCAGCAGGGCCTCGCCCGGATCGCCGACGACGTCGACGACTTCGTCGCCGCCGCGGAGGCGGCGCTGTCCGAAGACCCCGAGCCCCGGCTGCGGCGCGCCGACGCCTTTCTGTCGAAGATTTCGTGGGAGAGAACCTTTTCGGCGATACGGCGGCTCATGGCCGACACGCTCGACACGAGGGAAGAAGTCGACCAGTCGGGCGCGCTGGCGGGGTGAGAGAAGCAGTCGGTAGTCGGTAGTCGGTAGTCGGTAGCCGGTAGCCCTGGCCGACAGCGCAGTCAGCCAGCCAGACGCGACGCGGCCGCTCTGTCGAGCAGGACCGTCAGCGCGGGATGCAGTGACAGGTAGGACGCCGGGCACTCCGGCGTCACCGGTCCCTCCAGGGCGCAGGCGACTGCTCGCGCCTTCGCCCGGCCCGTTGCCACGAGAAGGATCGCCTTCGCGGAAAGGATCGTCTCGAGACCCATCGTGAGCGCCTCGCGCGGGACGGGACGCACGCCGTCCGCCGCGAGAGATTTCCGCGTCGCGGCCGAGAGCCGGACGGGAGACGTCCGGGGCGGCAGAGACGAGCCGGGCTCGAGGTATGCGACGTGCCCGTTCTCTCCGATTCCGGCGAGCGTCAGGTCCGCCGGTCCGTAGGCGGCGAGCTCCGCTTCGTAGCGGGCGCACTCGGCCTCGCGGTCGGCGGCGCTTCCGTCGAGAAAATGGATCCGGCCCGGATCGAGGCCCACCCGCTGGAACAGGTTCTTCTCCATGAACGATCGGAAGCTGCGCGGGTCGGACGGAGGCACGGCGAGCTCGTCCAGATTGAACGTGCGGGCGCGCCGGAAAGGGGCCCGGCCCTGCTCGTGCAGCCGCGCCAGGGCCCGATACACCGGCCGCATCGTCTTGCCGGACGCGAGCACCAGGACGGGAGCACCGCGGCGGCGCAGGCGGGAGGCGAGGATCGCGGCCGCCCGTCCGCCGACCTCCCGGCCCGGCAGGATCTCGAGGGAGCTCAGAGCGCGTCGAAGGAGATCAGGACCACTCCCCGCTCCGTGAGCCGGGCGCGTACCCGAGGATCGGTGAGCGCGTGGATCTCCGCGTCCCGCTCCGCGGCGTAGGAGCTTCCGGCGAGAAGCTCCGGGTCGGCGTGGCCCGGATGGCACATGAGCTCGGAGGAGCCCTCCGGCAGCGAGTCGAGGATCGACAGGAGGTTTTCGACAGTCGCGCCGTGCCCGTAAAACCCGTCGAAGAAGAAGTCCGGCGTGCGCACCCCGTTCTCCCGCAGGGCATGACGCGCCGCGGCGCTCGCCGCCCGGGCGGGGATCCCGAGCTCCCTCGCGATGCTCCCGAAAACCGGTTCGACGGAAGGATGGAGCGCGCAATGGTGGTGCGAATCGAGGTGCGAAGGCAGCTTGCCGGCGGCCTTTTCGAAGAGAGCGATCTGCGCCTCGAGCTCGCGGCGGACTTCGTCCGCGTCCAGGACCGGAGGCAGAGCTTCGGCGTTGCGGGCCAATTTCCCGGCGGGAGCGAGCGTCGGAACCCGCGCCGGATCCGACGCGGGAGCGCCGCCCCCCGTCAGCATGCAGTGGAGCCCCAGGGCAAGGCGCGGCGCTTCCCGGAGAGCCTCGCGGATCCCCTCGGCGGCCGCCGCCTCGAGGATCATCACCGTCGCCGACGTGACGACGCCGCTTCGATGGGCTTCGATCGTGCCGCGGTTGATTCCCTCGGTTCGCCCGTAGTCATCCGCGTTGACGATCAGACGGCGCACGGGGGAAAAGCTATCAGCTGTCAGCTGTCAGCTCTCAGCTCTTCAGCGCTTCCAGCGCCAGCCGGACGGCGCCTGCGGCGGGCTCCACTTCGAGCGGGACGATGGAGGCTCCGGGTTTGGACAACGCGGTCGTGACTTCCCGCTGGAGGGCCGGCAGCGCCGCGAAGGTCCCGCCCGACAGCACCACGTCGTATCCGTCGGGGCCGAGGCCGAGCCGGGCAACGACGCTCTCCGCGGCGAGGACGAGCTCCCGCGCGGCGTCCCCGAGGATCGACGCGGCGACCGCGTCCCCCGCCGCGGCCGCCGCCGCGACCCGGACGGCGAAGAGGGCGACTTCGTGCCGCGGGTACTCGGAGTCATAGACGCGGCGGACGAGCTGGTCGATGTGAGCGAGGCCGAAATGCTCCAGGAGAGCAGCCGTGAGCGCGGTCTCCGACCCGCGCCCGTCGCTCGCGCGCAGCGCCGCGCGGATCGCGCGCTCCCCGATCCAGAAGCCGGATCCCTCGTCGCCGACGTGCCATCCCCAGCCGCCGGCGCGCGCGATCTCGCCACGCGAGTTCCGGCCCCACGCGATCGAGCCTGTCCCGCAGACGAGAGCGAGGCCCACGCGGCGCTGCGATCCCGCCACGAAGGCAATCCTCGCGTCGTTGGTGACGACGACCCGCTCCTTGAATCCCATCCTGCGGAGGATCGCGCGCAGGACTTCCTGGTCGTCCGGCCTATCGGCCCCGGCAATTCCGAGCGCGATCGCCTCCGCCCGGACTCCCGCTTCCGCCTCCGTCCGCTCGACCAGCGAGTGGAGCACCTTCTCGACCTGGAGCTCTCCATGGGTGCGCAGGTTCGCCCCCGGTCCGCTGGCGGCGGCGATCACCGATCCGCTGTGGTCGGCGAGCAGCGCGCGGGTCTTCGTCCCGCCTGCGTCGATGCCGAGAACGAAGGGGTGATTTACAGACATCAGTTAGTAGTCAGTAGTCGGTAGTCGGTAGTCGGTAGTCAGTAGTCAGTGGAACGGCCGGATCCTATCCGGTGCCCGAAGCTGAAAGTGCCTTCAAACGCGAAACTCCCGGACTCCAAACCTCCATTAAAGTCTCTGCGTAAATGCTCCGAGGAGTTCGTGGCGCGACGACTGTCGACGAGGACGACCCGCGCCAGATCGCGGAGCGCACTTCCGAGCTGGTGCGGATCCTCGTGGAATCGAACGGCATTCGCGCGGAGGACGTCGCGAGCGCCGTCTTCACCGCCACTCACGACGTGGCGGCGGCGTTTCCTGCGGTCGCCGCGCGAACCGTCCCGGGATGGGAGGCCGTCCCGCTGCTCTGCGCGCGGGAGATTCCCGTTCCGGGCGCGCTCGGCCGCTGCATCCGCGTCCTGATCCACTGGAATACGGAGCTGCCCGCGTCGGCAGTTCGGCACGCTTTTCTGCGGGGAGCGCGGATCCTGAGGCCGGAGTGGGCGGTGCCGCCCGCAGAGAGCGGGGAGAGCGGCCCGTGAATCCCCCCCGCTGCGCCGTGGTCGGCACCGGGCTCATCGGCGGCTCCATCGCCCTCGCCCTCGGAGCGGCAGCCTGGGATCGCAGCCTCGCCGTTCGCGAGCGAGCGCGTGCCCGCGGTATCCGCGTCACGGATACCCTGGACGAAGCGCTGGAAGGCGCGGAGATCGTCCTCGTCGCCGTCCCGGCACGCGAAACGGGGGACGTCCTGCGCGCCGCCGCCGCGCAAGTGCCCGGCGCGGTCTTCACGGACGTCGCTTCGTGGAAGCGCGGCGTCATCGAGATGTCGGAGAGTCTCCCGCCCGGGATCCGTTACGTCGCGGGGCACCCGATGGCGGGCAGCACCGCTTCCGGAGTGGAGGGCGCCGATCCGCGCATGTTCGCGGGCCGCCCCTGGCTTTTCGTCCCGACACCCCGCAGCGACACCGCCTCAATCGAGGCGCTCGGCGGCTGCGTGCGTTCCTTCGGCGCCGTCCCGATGGTCATCGACCACGCTCGGCACGACTTCGTGATGATCTGGATCAGCCATCTCCCTCTCCTCGCGTCGGCGGGCCTCGCTCGCTCCGTCTGCCGCGCGGTGGGGTCCGACGTGGGACTCCTCGCCGGGCCGGGACTGATCGACACGACCCGCCTGGCCGGCACCCCACTCAGCCTCTCGGCGGAGCTGGCGCTCTCGAGCCCGGAAGACCTCGCCGACGCGCTCGAGACGTTCTCGCGCGAGCTCTCGAAGGTCGCCGCGCTCCTGCGTAACGGCGACCGCGCCGCGCTCGAGTCTTTCCTCCAGGACGCTTCGTCCGCGCGCGCCGACATCGCGCGGACGGTCGGCAAGACCGCGGGCTAGCGCGGCGCGGAGGCTTGTTCCGCGGCGGCGCGGATGCGGTCCGCCTCGTCGAGGCGCTTTCGCACGAAGGGGATGAGCGCAAGTCCGGGGATGGCGAGCAGGAACGTGTACGAGAAGAACATCGCGTATCCGAAGCGCGTGGCCGCGAAGCCGCTCGCCGCTCCCGAGATGTGGCGCGTGAGCGCGAAGAGCGAGGAGATCAACGCGTACTGAGTCCCCGCCTGCGCGGGATCGCAGAGCCGCATCATGAACGTGAGAAAGCACGCGGTGCCGAGCCCCTGCCCGAACGACTCCAGGATCGACACGGCGTAGATCGCGTAGCGGCCCGCGTCCAGGGCGGCGCAGGCCGCGTAGCCGAGGTTCGGCAGGACCTGGGCGATTCCCAGTACGAAGAGCGAGCGGATGAGCCCCCATTTCGTCGTCAGGAAGCCGCCCGTGAGCGCTCCCAGCACGGTGAAGAGGATTCCGAGGCTCGTCGAGACGAGCCCGACTTCCTTGAGCGACAGACCGCGGTCGATCCAGAACGGTTTGATCATCGGCGTGATCGCCTGGTCGCCCAGCTTGTACAGAAGCACGAAGGCGATCGCGGCGGCCGAGCCCGGACGCGACGCCCATGCGAGGAGGGGCGCGAAGAAATTCCGCGGCCGCTCGAGCCTCGCGACTCCCGCCGGAGCGCGGAGCACCACCAGCGCGAGGACGAGAAGGAGCGCCGCGGCGATCCACCAGACCGGCGGCCATCCGATGAACCCGGCAAAGAAGACGATCCCCCCGCCGCTGACGATCATCGCGGCCCGATACGCCGAGACGCGGATGCCGTTCGCGGCGCCCGTCTCCTCCTTCGGGACGAAGGCGATCGTGTGCCCGTCGATGGCGATGTCCTGAGTCGCCGACGCGAGCGTGAAGAGGAAGAGGACCGTCCAGAATGCCGGCCCCGGATGCGCCGCGTCGAACGCCGGATGCAGCGCCAGCAGGATAGCCATGACGACGAGGCATCCCGCGATCCACCGCCGGCGATCTCCGTAACGGTCGACGAGCGGGGCCCAGAGCGGCTTGACCGTCCACGGAAGGCCCAGCAGAGAGAGGAGCCCGATCGCCTTGAGGGACACGCCGTGCGCACGGAAATAGACCGACCAGACCTCCAGGTAGACGCCGAAGGGGAATCCCTCCGCGAAATAGAGGAGAACCACCCACCGCATGCGAAGCGAGAAGCCGGGCCGCCGCGCGGGTGAAGTGGCCGGTGCCGGGGCGGCCGGCGCCGGGATGGAGCTCGGGGTCACGCGACGAGTGTCGCCCGCCGGACGATCGCTTGTCATCTACAATCCGGCGCAAATCGATCGAAGTGAGTTTGACCCACGGAGGTTCCATGCGACGACTCGTCGTCATCCGGTTCGCGCTCGGCCTCGTTCTCGCGGCGGCCGCCGCGGCGACGTTGGCGGGCCCGGCGCCTGCGCCCGCCGCTTCGCAGCCTTCGAATCCGGCGCTCGCGCCGCTCGAGGCGATGTATCCCGATCTCGAAGCTTTCTACATCGACCTGCACCAGACGCCCGAGCTCTCGATGCACGAGGAAAAGACGTCCGCGAAACTCGCGAACCGCCTTCGCAAGCTCGGCTATGAAGTCACCACCGGAGTCGGCGGCACGGGCGTCGTCGCGATCCTGAAGAACGGGAAGGGACCGACGGTGTTCCTGCGCGCCGACATGGACGCCCTCCCCGTGGAGGAGCGCACCGGGCTTCCGTTCGCGAGCAAGGTCACCGCGAAAGACGACTCCGGAGCGACCGTGCCCGTCATGCACGCCTGCGGTCATGACTTCCACATGACGGCGCTCGCCGGCGCGGCCGAGCTCCTCGCGAAGGCGAAGGACCGCTGGCGCGGAACGCTCTTCCTCATCGGCCAGCCCGGCGAGGAGAAGGGCGGCGGCGCGGAGAAGATGCTGAAGGACGGGCTCTTCACCCGTTTCCCCAAACCGGACTTCGCGATCTCGCTGCACGACAAGGCGAGCGCGCCGGCCGGAAAAGTGATCGTGACTCCCGGCTGGGTTTTCGCCAACGTGGATTCGGTCGACCTGACGATCTACGGCCGCGGCGGCCACGGGGCCTATCCGCACACGACGGTCGATCCGGTCGTCATAGCCGCCCGCACCGTGGTCGCGCTCCAGACTCTCGTCGCGCGGGAGAACAGCCCGTTCGACCCCGCGGTCGTGACGGTGGGCTCCATCCACGGCGGGCTGAAGCACAACATCATCCCGGACGAGGTGAAGCTGCAGATCACCGTGCGGTCGTTCAAGGACGACGTGCGCAAGCGGCTGCTCGACGGAATCGCGCGCATCGCCAAAGCGGAGGCCGCGGCGGCCGGCGCGCAGAAGGAGCCCGCGTTCGCGGTCGTCGAGACGACGCCCTCGACGTATAACGACCCGGCGCTCTCGAAGCGGCTCACGGCGGCTTTTTCGCGCGCGTTCGGGGCCGACAGCGTGGCGGAGGGCCAGCCCACGATGGGCGGCGAGGATTTTTCGGAGTACGGCCGCGCCGGTGTGCCCGCGGTCCAATTCGAGGTCGGCGCCGTCGAAGCGGGCCGGTTCGCCGACTCGCAGAAGAACGGCACTCCCCTGCCGTCGCTGCACTCGTCCGGGTTCTTTCCGGACCGCGGGCCGACCATAAGGAGGGGTGTGGCTTCACTGACGGTGGGGGCGCTGGAGCTGCTGGGAAAGCCCTGAGGCAAGTCGGGGGTCGGGGGTCGGGGGTCGGGAGTCGGCCCACCAGGTCTTGTTTCGACGACTCCTGACCCCAAACTCCTGACCCCTGACCGCTGCTTCCCGGCACCCTTCCTGCACCCTCGCCCTCCGTGGGCGAATTCCTGTCCTTCCGGCTGTTCCGCGTCGGCCAGACGGAGGTCACGATCTCGAGCCTTCTGGTGTCGATCGCGATTCTTATCGCGACCTGGATCGCGGCCCGCGTCGTCCGAAAGCTCGTGGCGGAGCGGCTCCTCGCGCGCACCAATCTCGCAGTGGGCGCGCGGTACACCGTCGGACGCGTCCTCGGCTATCTGATCTTCGCGACGGGCGCGATGCTCGCGCTCAACGCGCTCGGCATCAACGCGACGAGCCTCGCCGCGTTCGGAGCCGCTCTCGGTGTCGGCCTCGGGTTCGGGCTGCAGGACATCGTGAAGAATTTTTTCGCCGGGCTGATCGTCCTGCTCGAACGGCCGATCGCGGTCGGCGACCGCATAGAGATCGACGGCAAGACAGGCGACGTGGTCGAGATCCGCACTCGCTCGACGGTGAT
>DASQJK010000192.1:0-20403 GCA_035631095.1 Thermoanaerobaculia bacterium | reverse complement strand
GGGCGGCCTTCCTCTATCCCGGGAACCGAACGCTGACGCGATGGCGAATCGCGCCAGCGGCGAGCGCGTCTTCGGAGCCCCGCTCGAGTCGATCCGCGCCGCGGTGGCCGACGCATTGAACGAGCTCGGCTGGCACTGGGCCCCTACCGCCGGCGGTTTCTCCGCCGTCTGGACGTCGCGGGTCTTCCGGTTCAAGGACGACGTCGAGATCGACCTCGAGGCGCGGGGACCGGGCGAGACACGGATCCGGGCGCGTTCCCGCTCCCGGATCGGGCACTACGACTGGGGACAGAACGCGCGCCACATACGCGATCTGTTCCGCCAGATCGAGGCGAGCCGGCAGGTCACCGGCCGCTGAGCGGGCCCGAGGCTCACCGCCGGACCTTTTCCTCCGCCTCCTTCAGGAACGCGTCGAGCTGGGGTCGTCCGGCGTACCCGGTCATGCGTGCGATCTCTCGGCCCGAGGCGTCCGCCACGATGAGCGTCGGAAACACCTCCACCTTGTAGCGCTGCTGGAGCGCCTCGATCTCTTCGGTGTTCTTCCCGTCTTCCCGCTGGCGGTCCACGATCCTCGAGGGGATGAACCCGCTGCGGATACGCGACGCGACTTCGTCGTCCTCCCAGCCCTCGTGGTCGAGCTTCCGGCAGGGCGGGCACCAGGCCGCGGTGAAGTCGTAGAGGACGGGCCGCCGGATCGCGCCGGCCAGAGCGAGCGCGCGGCCGGGCGGCTGCCACTTCACGAGCCCGGCGGTCTCCGTCTCCTTGCTGCGGTCCGCGAAAGCCGTGACGATCCGCAGGGCGATGGCGGCGGCCACGATCCAGAAGAGGATCGCGGGGATGCGGGTCTGCGGACCGGCAGGCCCTCTCGATTCCGCCTGGGCGATGTGGACCGCGTCATCCGAAGCGGGCGGTTCCCTGGTCTCAATCCTGTCCATAGGAGAGTTCCCTCCGGTTGAAGACGATGGAAGCGAGCAGCAGATAAACCGCCATCGCGAGCGCCCACTGGCCTGTCGCGGCCTGCAGGATCGGCCCTCCGTGGAAGATCGAGCTCCATGCGCCGTCCGGCGCGACGTTCGCCAGCAGGCGTCGTCCAAAGCGCGCGAGCCCGGGCTTGCGCAGAGCGGTCGCAACCTGTGGAAGGAGGTTCAGGACGATCCCGCAGAGCACGAAGGCGAGCGCGTCTCCGAGGCCTCGCAGAAACGTGGAGAAGAACAGCAGGATCGCGGCGTCGAGCGCCGCACGCGGAAATTCCGACACGACGACCCTGAGGCCTTCCTGCCAGAGAAACGCGCTGCCTCCGGTCCAGCCCGCCAGAGCGGCGGCGCGGTCGATGAGGACCGCGGTCGCGAATACGGAAGCGAGGAAGCCCGCCATCAGCGTGAGGGCGGCCAGGTAGCGGCCGAAGAGGTACTGCGCCCGGAGGATCGGGCGCGAGAGGATCATCTGCAGGGCGCCGCTCGCCGCGTCGCGTGACACGATGCCTGCCGTCACGACGAAGACGCCCAGTACCGTCACGAGCCCCATCGACGTCTGGCCGGAGACCAGCAGCAGCGCTCCGAGCAGGACCAGAGCCACGAGGGAGATCCAGACTCCGAGGGAGCCGAACTTCTGATCCAGGAGGCGGCGCGCCGACTCGATCATGCCGCGGGGCCCCGGAAGAGCTCTTCCAGATCCGCCGACGACCGAGCCTCGAAAACCGGGTCGCCCCGAAGCACCAGCGCCCTCACCGCGCGCGACAGGTCCGTCTCGGAGCCGGTCAGACGAATGATTCCCTCACTTTCCGCGCGGGCCGAGAAACCGTCCGCCGAAAGCGCGAAGGCAGCGTCCGCCGCCCGGGCGGGATCCGTGCGGAGGATCGCACGGCGGGCCGCAGCGCCGTCTCCTCGCAGCTTTTCCTCGCGCGCGATCCGGCCCCGCTCGATGAACACGACGCGGTCGCAGACGCGTTCCACTTCCGCCAGCTGGTGGGAGTTCAGCACGATCGTCGCGCCGCGCTTCTTCGCGTCGAGGATGCGGTCGCGGACGACGGCGACGCCGAGCGGGTCGGTGCCTGACGCCGGCTCGTCCAGGAAGAGGAGGGACGGATCGCCGAAGGTGGCCTGGGCGACGCCGATGCGCTGGAGCATCCCGCGTGAATAGGTGCGGAGCTTCTTGTGGAGTGCCGCCGGCTCGAGATCGACTCTCGCCGCCGCGGCGAGAACTTCTTCCTCCGTGCGCTCCGGGTCCCCTCTCGAGAGGCGCCAGTGGTGCGCGAGGAAGTCGCGCCCGGAGAGCTCGCGGTCGAAACCGAGGCGCTCCGGCATGTAGCCGCTTCGCGCCCGGATCGACAGGTCGTCCGGCGCCTTGCCGTCGATCGATATCGTCCCTGCATTCGGGCGCAGAAACCCGAGAAGACACGACAGGAGGGTCGTCTTCCCGGCGCCGTTCGGCCCGATCAGACCCAGAGTCTCGCCGCGCGCGACGGAGAGCGAGACGTCCGCAAGAGCGGGATAAGCGCGGCGGCCGCGGCCGTAGCTCTTCGAGATGCCGCGCACTTCGATCACTGACATCAGTCTAATGGACGCGACCCGATCACCGGATCCTGACAACAAGCCGGGAAGGAACCGCCCGCTCTCCGTGTTAGATTTCGTCGCCCCGCGATGATCGAAGTCCAGAATCTCACGAAGCGCTACCCGACCCAGGTGGCGGTCTCCGACGTGACTTTCTCGGTTCGCGAGGGAGAGATCCTCGGTTTCCTCGGCCCCAACGGAGCGGGGAAGACGACCACCATGCGGGTGCTGACGGGGTTTCTTCCCCCGTCGAGCGGCACGGCGCGGATCGCCGGCCACGACATCGTGCGGCAGTCCCGCGAGGCTCGGGCCTCGATCGGCTACCTTCCGGAGTCGGCGGCACTCTACGGCGAGATGCGTGTCCGCGAGTACCTTCGCTTCCGCGCGCGGCTCGAGGGAGTCTCCGGGCCGGAGGTGCCCCGCCGCGTCGACGACGCCGTCGCGCGCTGCCTGCTCGAGGAAGTCGCGGATCGCAAAGTGGAGAACCTGTCGAAGGGGTACCGGCAGCGCACCGCGCTCGCCGGGGCGCTCGTGCACCGGCCTCCCGTTCTCATCCTGGACGAGCCCACCGTCGGCCTGGACCCGGCGCAGATCATCCGGATTCGCGAGACGATCCGGGCGCTGGGACGGGAGCGCGCCGTGCTTCTCTCGACGCACATCCTCCCGGAAGTGGACGCCGTCTGCGACCGCGTCCTCATCATCGACCGCGGAAGGATCGTCGCCGAGGGTACGCCTCAGGAGCTTCGCCGCAAGCTCGCGGGCACTCCGACGATGCGCGTGGCGCTTCGCGGAGATGTCCTCGCCCGGGAGGCCGTGGAGGCCATTCCCGGAGTGACTTCGGTCGAAGAGTCTGCGGAGGACGGCGAGACCCGGCTTCGCGTGCATTGCGCCGCCGACGCGGATATCGCGGAGGACATCTTCCGCCTGGCGGTGGAGAAGGGCTGGATCCTGCGGGAGCTCTCCCGGGAAACCGTCTCTCTCGAGGACGTCTTCGTGCGGCTGACCCACCGCGACGTCGCCGTTCCCGCTCCGGAAGAGCCGGCGGCTGTCGCGATCGAGGGCGGTGGCGGTTCGACGGGAGGAAACGCGTGAGACGGGTGCTCGCGATCATCGGCCGGGAGTGGCGGGCGTATTTCTTCTCGCCGCTGGCCTACGTGATCCTCGCCGCGTTTCTGCTTCTGAACGGGATCATTTTCTACGCGATCCTTTCCTACCTCGCGACGCCCTCCGCTCCGAAAGGGCAGGCCCTCATCCTGCTCTTCACCAATACGTATTTCTGGATCTTCAATCTGTTCGTGGTGCCCATCATCTCCATGCGCCTCTTCCCGGAGGAGCGCCGGAGCGGAACGATCGAAAATCTGCTGACGGCGCCCGTTTCGGAGGGCGAGGTCGTGATCGGGAAATTCCTCGGGGCGCTGGGCTTTTTCCTGACGCTCTGGGCTCCGACGCTTCTGTACGTCCTTTTCCTGAGATCGCAGACGCGCATCGACGTCGGGCCCGTCGCATCGGGCTATCTCGCGGTGGCGCTCCTCGGCGGGTATTTCCTCGCCGTCGGCACCTTCGCGTCGACGCTCACCAAGAACCAGATCATCGCGGCAATCCTCTGCTTCGGAATGCTCATACCGATCTTTTCGGTCGGGCTGCTCGACTCGATGTTCACGGGAAAGGGCCGCGACTGGCTGTCTTATCTCAACCTCTGGGACCACATGGACGAGTTCGCGCGCGGCGTCGTCGACAGCCGCCGCGTCATCTACTACCTCTCGGCGACGGCTCTCTTCCTCTTCCTCGCCACCGTTTCGCTCTCGGCCAAGAAGGAGAACCCTTGACGGCCGCTTCGACGCGGAGACGCACGTCCGCCGTCGCGATCCTTCTCGGGGTGGCCCTCGTCGTCGGAGTGAACTGGCTCGGAGCGCGCCACTGGTGGCGGGGCGACTGGACTTCGACCAGGCTGTACTCCATCTCCGAGACGACGCGCAAGACCGTCTCCGCGCTGAAGGAACCCGTGCGGGTCACCGTCTTCATGCGGAAAGGCGCGCCCCTGTACCAGCCGATCAGCGAAATCCTGAACCGCTACCGGGCGCTCTCCCCGAAGATCGAAGTGGAGTACCTCGATCCGGAGCGCAATCCCGCACGGGCGCAGTCTCTCGTGCAGGAGTTCGGGATAAAGCAGAACACGGTCGTGTTCCAGTCCGGCAATCGCAAGAAGTACGTCGAGGAAGACAAGCTCGCCGATTTCGACTTCGCCGGCGCGGGAATGGGCGGGGCGCCCGAGATCAAGGCGTTCCGCGGCGAAGAGGCGTTCACGTCGGCGATCCTCGACGTGACCGACGCCCGCGTGCCGAAGATCTATTTCACGACGGGGCACGGCGAGCCCACCATAGAGTCGACCGAGCGGCTGCGCGGATTCGCCGAGGCGAAGCAGGCCCTCGAGCGTCAGAACCGGACCGTCGCCGGGTGGGATTCGCTCGGGAAGGGCAACCTTCCCGCCGACGCGACCGTCGTGGTCGTCGCCGGGCCTCGCACTGCTCTCCTCGAGCCCGAGCTGACCGCGCTCTCCAGGTACCTCGCCGGCGGAGGCCGCCTCCTCGTTCTTGCGGACCCCGTGATTCCAGGGCCGGGAGCGCCGCCCTCCGACTACGGGCTCGGGCCGCTGCTCGGTTCCGCGGGACTCCGGCTGTCGGACGACATCGTGATCGATCCGGCCAACGCCGTTCCACAGGTCGGCGCGGAGACCGTGATCGCGAACCGCTACGGCTCACATCCGGTGGTCCGGTCGCTCTCGAGCGAGCAGCTCCCCGTCGTGTTCCCCCTCGCGCGATCGGTCGCTAAAACGGACAAGCCGCCCGCCGGATGGTCGCAGACGATGCTCGTCGAGACCACACCGGACGGCTGGGGAGAGACGTCTCTCGACAAGCTGGACGAGGTGAAGAAGGACCCTGCGGACCACGCCGGCCCGGTCGCCATCGCCATGGCCGGAGCTCCCGCGGACCCCAAGAACCGGGCCGGCCGCCTCATCGTCTTCGGCAACTCCCGGTTCGCCGCCAACGGCGCGCTCGCCAACGCCGGCAACGCGAATCTCTTCCTCAATTCCGTCAGCTGGCTCGCCGGCCAGGAGCGGCTCGTGGGAATCGCTCCGAAGACTCCCGAGCAGGCGTCGCTGCCCATGACCCGCTCCCAGGTGAACCGCCTCGGGATCCTGGCGGTCTTCGGAATGCCGGTGTTCGCGATCCTGGCAGGGGTGTGGGTCTGGTATCGGAGGAGGGACTGAAGAAGCTGTCAGCTGTCAGCTGAGAGCCGTCGTATGACTCCCCGCAAGATCCTCGTCCTGACGCTCGCCGTCGTCGTTCTCTTCGGCTTCATCTTCCTTTTCGAGCGGAAGATGCCGACGACCTCGGAGGCGCAGCAGAAACGGGACCTGATCTGGGAGCTGCCCGAGGACCAGATCGAATCGATTCGCCTCGACCGGCCGGACTCGTCCGTCGAGCTCAAGAAGATAGGACCGTCGACCTGGAGACTCGTGCGGCCGGACTCGTATCCCGCCGACTCCGGCACGGCCTCGGACCTCGCTTCCCAGCTCGCGCGCCTCCGCCGGGCGGGAGGGGAGTCGGCTGAAGCGCGCCCGGAGGATTACGGCCTCTCCCCCGCGGAGAAGAGCCCGGTGACGCCGGCGCCCGGGACTCCGCGACCGGCCGCCGCTCCGCGGGCGACCATCGTCTGGAAGGACCCGGATCACCCGACGCGGCAGCTCTCACGCACGATCGAGTTCGGAGTCGACATCCCCGGGACCGACGCAACGGCCGCGCGCGTGACGGGCGGCTCCACGGTCATCTTCGTGCCTTCGACCCTCGCCGTGGCGGTCAAGAAAAAGGCCGACGATTTCAAGAGCCGCGACGTGTTCGGTGGGAGCATCGGGGAGATCACCGGCCTCGACATCGAACGGGGCCGCGGCCGCGTATCCCTCGGAAGGCGCAAGGGCGTGTGGTGGCTCTCTCAGCCCGTGACGGACCTCGCCGACGGCGATTTCGCGCAGCGCCTGGTCGACGAGCTGACCGGACTGAAGACGGTCGAGTTCGTCGCGGGCGCCGACCGCGCCAACCTCGCGACACTCGGCCTCGCTCCGCCGCTGTATCGGGCGTCGCTCCTGTCCGGGGCGGGGAAGACTCCCGCTTCGACGGTGGTCGAGTTCGGCGCCACGCGCTCCGACGGAAACACCGTGTATGCCCGCCGCGAAGGGCAGGTATTCACCGTATCGAGCTCGATCGTCGAAGACCTCTCGAAGGAGGCGGTCGCTTTTCGCGAGCCCCGGCTCGTGCGGTTCGACCGCGCGAACGTCTCCGCGATCGACGGCGCGTTCGGAGCCGAGAAGTTTTCCGTGGAGCGTAAAGACTCCGGCTGGATCGCGGGAGGAAAGCCGGTGCCCGCCGCCACGGCCGACGACCTCATGTCCGCCGTGCTCGACTTGAAGAGCCGCAACTTCCTCGAGGACGGCGCCGCCGGGGCGCTCAAGGCGCGGCAGCCGGCCGGTACGGTCACGGTCAAGCTCGCGGGCAACGAGACATGGACGGTCTCCCTCTACCCCCAGCGCTCCGACACGCAGGCGCTCGTCTCCGGTCGTCCGGGAGCCTTCTTCGTCCAGGGCGACCCCACACGGACGCTGCTGTCGCAATTCCAGAAGGCCGCGCCGAAGAAGTAAGGGTCGCCTTGGTCTCTCCCGACCCCGGACCCCAGACTCCTGACTACCGACTACCGACTACCGACTACCGACCAGTCGGCTTACCTCTTCCCCGTCGCATGCGGGGGCCGCTTGTCCGCCTCCGCCTCGAGTTGCGCGATGCGCTTGGCGCGGGCCTTCTCCTTCTCGTCGACCGACTTCGTCTTCTTCTCCTTGGCCTTCGAGAACATGGTCGAGAGCGTCAGCAGCATTCCTTTTCCGGAAGGCGCCTTCGTGCGACGGGCCGTCGCGCCCCAGAACTTCGTTTTCTTGACGATGGCTTCCGAGAGGTCCGCGTTGGCGAGGTCGGCGCCCGCGAAGGAAGCGCCCGTGAAGTCCGCGCCGATGGCCCGCGCGAACCGCAGATCCGCCTCCTCGAGCGACGCGCCCTGAAAATTGGCGCCGACGAGCATCGTTCCCGAGAGGTCGGCGTCGAAGCCGCGGACTCCGGAGAGGTTCGCGCGCTTCAGGTTCGCGAGCCGGAAGTTGGCCGTCGAAAGGTCGGCCCGGGTGAAGTTCACGCCCTCGGCCTGCGCCTCCGAGGCGTCGGCGTTGGCGAAGCGGGCGCCCGCAAACGAGTAGGGCTTGAGGTTGGTCCGCGTCAGGATCGCTTTCGAGAGGTCCGCGCCCTGGAAGTTCGCGCTCTCGAACTTGGCCGAGCGAAGGTCGACTTCCGTCAGCTTCGACTCGGAAAAGGACACGTCGGCGCCCTTTGCGTCGAGGAACTGAGCGCCCCGCAGCTGCATCTTGCGCATCTTCGCCCTCTCGAGGTTGGCGCCTGTGAAGTTCGTCTCGACGGCGGCGGCCATCTCGAGGTCGGCGTCGGTGAAGTCCGCCAGCTCGCAGTCGGCGGCGGAGAGGACCGTCTGGCGGAGGTTCGCGCGGACGAAACGGGACCGCCGCAGGTCCGCTCCCGAGAGGTCGGCTGAGCGAAGACTCGCGGCTTCGAAGTTCGCGTTCGGAAAGGAGCCCTGCATCGCGTGGACGCCGTCGAAGGTGCAGCGGGACAGGTTGGCGCCGTCGAAGTGCGCCCCGCCCATGCGGACTCCGCGAAAATTCACGTCGGAGAGATTCGTCCCGGCGAGGTTCGCGCCGGTCAGGTCCGAGCCCTCGAGCTTCGTCGAGGACAGGTCGGCGGCGGCGAAGTCGGCCTCGGCGAGGTTGACGCCCTGCAGGGTCGCGGAGCGAAGGCGCGCCCCCGCGAAGAACACACGGGAGAGGTCGAGCCCGTCGAGCTTGCAGTCCTCCAGGATCACCCCCGCGGCCGATGTGCCCCGCCACTTCGTCCCCTGGAGCGTCGCGCGCGTGAAGTCGGCGCCGTCGAGCTTTGCGGCGGAGAAATCCGCGCGGGAGAGGTCCGCCCTCTTGAGGTCCTTGCCCGACAGGTCCTTTCCGGCGAGATTGGCGTCCGTGAGGTCAGGTGTGACGTTGGAGTTGCGAGTCCTCCACCCGTTCCACTCCGAAGAGAGGAGGAGTGTCACGTGCTCTGAATTGGGCATGCGTGCTCGATTGTAGACGGAGCCGGTTAGAATGTCTCTCAAATGAGCACAACGGTTGCGCCGGTGGCCGCGCCTCCGAAGGCGATGGAGAAGATCCGCCGCGCTCTCATCGGCGGCCATCCGCTCGTCTACGTGCAGAGCTGGGAAGAGCCGCGCGTTGAGCGGCTCGTTCAGCACTTCGCGAAGACGTTTTTCGGCCAGGCGGTCCCCTTCGGGGTCTGGTCGGTGGTCGACGGGCTGCTCGTCGACGGAATGCCCGTCCCCGACACGCGCGATCCGCTGAAGGCCCTCGACGCGATCCTCCAGGCATCGGGCAAGGGGTTCTTCCTGCTGAAGGATTTCCCGACGTCGGCGGAAACGCGGCCCGACATCGTGCGGCGGCTTCGCGATCTCTATCGCGGCCTGAAAGACCGCGGGCGGCACGTCCTGCTCCTCTCCCCGCGTCTGAACGTGCCCGAGGACCTGAAGAAAGAGATTTACGTCATCGAGTACGAGCTGCCCGACGAAGCCGAGATCACTCGCATCATCGACGCGAGCGTCCGCCGCCGGCTCGGCGTCGACTCGATCGACGACCAGGCCATGAGGCGTCTCGCGCTCGCGATGCGCGGGTTGACCGCCGACGAGATCGGTCACCTGCTCGGGAAGGTCTTCGCCCAGCGCAAATCGTTCGACGAATCCGGGTTCCTGGAGGTCCTCGCGGAAAAGGAGCAGATGTCGAAGAAGGAGGGTGTCCTCGAGTTCGTCCCGCCCCGCTACTCCCTCGAGGACATCGGCGGATACGACACCCTCAAGGCGTGGCTGCGCAAGCGCCAGGCGCTCTTCTCGAAGGAGGCGCTCGACGCCGGCATTCCGATCCCCCGCGGACTCCTGTTGATGGGGATCTCCGGATGCGGCAAGAGCCTCTGCGTCAAGACGATCTCCACGCTGTGGAACCTCCCCCTCTTCCGCCTCGACATGAACGCCGTCTTCGGCACGGAAAACCCGGAGAGCACGTTCCTGCGCGCCCTTCGCTCGGTCGAGGCCGTATCGCCGGCCGTCCTGTGGATCGACGAGATCGAGATGGGTGTCGGCGGATACCGCGAAGGCGGCGACGCGGCCATGTCGCGGATCTTCTCGGGCTTTCTGACCTGGATGCAGGAGAAGAGCGCGCTCGTTTTCGTCGCGGCGACCGCGAACCGGATCCAACTCCTTCCGGCCGAGATCATCCGCAAGGGCCGGTTCGACCAGGTCTTCTTCGTTGACCTGCCGACGGAAGAGGAGCGCAAGCAGATCTTCGCGATCCACCTGAAGAAAAATCGCTGCGATCCCGCGCGGTTCGACCTGGTCTTCCTCTCGAAAGCAACCAAGGGATGGAACGGCGCCGAGATCGAGCAGGCGGTCATCTCCGCCGTCGTCGAGTCCTACTCGGAAGCGCGGTCCGTGACGGAGGAGGACCTCCACCGCGTGATCACCGCGACGGTCCCTCTCGCCGTCACGATGGAAGAGCAGATCAAGGCCATCAAGAGCTGGGCGCACGACCGGGCGCTGAACGCGAGCACCGCACAGAAGATGTGAACCCGGCTTACATCTAATTTTTCGTCACATCCAATTCTCCCGGCCGGAACGGCGCCAGGAACTGGATCCGCTTCTGCCACTCCATCATCCGGGCGATCAGGTTGGCGTATCGCGCGGGGATCGAGTTCGTTTCGAGGATCGCCTGGAGCTCGGCCGGCCGGTAGCGCAGCCGCAGCGCGATTTCGGAGGCTAGCCTTTCCGGGTCCAGGTCCTCGTCGGGAAGGGGCGGCAGGTCGATCGCCGGACGGATGACCTCGAAGAGGTTCGTCGCGAGCGCCCGCACCCGCGCAGCCTCGTCGGCGGATGAGAAGGGGAGGGAGGCGACCTGCTCGACCTCCGCGGTCCGGTAGCTTCCTGCCTGGGACTCGGCGACCACGCGAAACCGGAACTTTCCCTCGAGGAGGATGTTGTACCGCCCGTCCTCGAGCTCCTCAGATTCGACGATCTGTCCGGCGCCACCGATCTGGAAAATGGGAGAGGCGCCCTCGTCGACGTCGACGCCCGGCTTCAACATCGACATTCCGATCATCCGCTCGCCCGCGAGCGCGTGGGCGACCATCTCGCGGTAGCGGCTCTCGAAGATGTGGAGTGGCAGCAGCGTGCCCGGGAAGAGCACCACGCCCGGGAGCGGAAAGAGCGGGATCCGCCTCGTCATCGCCCCTGCCGCGCCCGGCGGTCGAGCTCGAGGACCCAGGCAGCCGCTTCGCGGATCTCTTCGTCCGTGAGCTTCCCCTCGAACTTCGGCATGGGATCGTGGCCCTTCCGGATCTGGAGCTCGATCGAGGCTTCCGTTCCGTCCGAGCGCCAGACCCCATCGATGAGATTCGCGTAACGGAACCGGCTGCCCGTGATGGTTTTTCCGTCGCCGTTCAAATTGTGGCAGGAGGCGCACTTGCGCTCGAAGATCGTTCTACCGGCGGTGAGCTCCCGGGTCCGGGCATCGCCCTCGGGGAGGCGGGTCTCGGAGCGGCAAGCCGCCGAAAAGAGGACGACGGATCCGAGAACGAAGAGGAGCCGTTCGCCTCGACCGGACACGGCCGGGAGTGTAGCGTGGTTGACGCTCCAGACCGCACAGCTGATAGCTTCTTCACGTGGCCGATCCCAGAGACCGCGTTCCCGAAACGGTTCCGGGGAAGTACTACGTCGACACGCAGTGCATCGACTGCGACGTGTGCCGTGTCACCGCGCCGCGGAACTTCCAGCGCGAAGAGGAAAAGGGCTACTCGTACGTTTTCCGGCAGCCGGCGAACGGAGACGAAGAGGCGCAGTGCCAGGAGGCGATGGACTGCTGCCCCGTCGAAGCGATTGGCGACGACGGTCCCACCGCGCCGGAGTTCTCCTCGGTCGGGGCCGAGGGTCAGTCCGCGAGGGATCGAAAGTAGTCGATCGTCCTCGGGAGGCCGTCCTCGAGCTTGACCTTCGGCTCCCATCCCAGCTTCGTCCGCGCCTTCGTGATGTCCGGCTGGCGGACCTTCGGATCGTCGACCGGCAACGGGCGGTGCACGATCTGGCTCCTCGTTCCCGTCAGCTTCTGGATGGTTTTCGCGAAGTCCATGACGGAGAGCTCTGCGGGATTTCCGATGTTCGTCGGATCTTTCTCGTTGGAGAGAAGGAGCCGGTAGATCCCCTCGATCAGATCCGACACGTAGCAGAACGACCGCGTCTGGGAGCCGTCCCCGAAGACGGTCATCGGCTCGTTGGCGAGCGCCTGGCAGATGAGCGCGGGGACGACGCGGCCGTCGCGGGGGCGCATCCGCTCGCCGTACGTGTTGAAGATCCGAACGATCCGCGTCTCGACCCCATGGTGGCGCTGGTAGGCCATCGTCATGGCCTCGGCGAAGCGCTTCGCTTCGTCGTACACGCCCCGCGGCCCGATCGGATTCACGTTGCCCCAGTAGGTCTCCGGCTGGGGATGGACGAGCGGATCGCCGTAGCACTCGGACGTCGAAGCGAGGAGAAAGCGCGCCTTCTTCGCCATGGCGAGTCCGAGCGCGTTGTGCGTGCCGAGGGATCCGACTTTGAGCGTCTGGATCGGCAGCTCGAGGTAGTCGATGGGCGAGGCGGGTGAAGCGAAGTGCAGAACGGCGTCGACGGGCCCGTCGATGAAAATGAAGTGCGTCACGTCGTGGCGCAGGAAGCGGAAGCGCTTTTCGTCGGCCAGGTGCTGGATGTTGCGGGGATTTCCCGTCAGGAGATTGTCCACCGCGATGACCTCGTGGTCTTCTTTCAGCAGCCGATCGCAGAGGTGGCTTCCCAGAAAACCGGCGCCGCCGGTGACTACGACGCGCATTTCGAAGCTCCTTTGCCGGTCATCCTCTTCCGACCCCCGCGTAAGTCCACCCCGCGTCCTTCATCACCTTCGGATCGTAGACGTTCCGCAGGTCGATCATGGTCCGCGCCTTCATCACGCGGGAGAGGCGGTCGATGTCCAGTGCGCGGAATTCGTTCCACTCCGTCGCGATCACCACGAAATCCGCCCCCGCGGCGCAGTCGTAAGCGTCCGTCGCGTAGTGGACGTCGCCCGCGATGGCGCGCGTGTTTTCGATGGCGGCGGGATCGAACGCGCGGACTGCCGCGCCCGCGCTCAGCAGGTCCTTCAGCACCGAGATCGCCGGGGACTCGCGGATGTCGTCGGTCTCCGGCTTGAAGGAAAGCCCGAGCAGGGCCGCCGTCTTTCCGCGGAGCGGACCGGCGGCGGCCTCGATCTTCTCGATCATGCGCGCCTTGGTTTCTGCGTTCACCTCCATCGTGGCTTCGATGATCCGGAACGTGTACCCGTGCTGGCGAGCGAGATCCGCCGCCGCGGACGTGTCTTTCGGGAAGCAGGACCCTCCAAACCCCGGCCCGGGATGGAGGAACTTTCCCCCGATTCGTTTGTCGAGCCCCATTCCGCGCGCGACGTCGTGCACGTCGGCGCCCATGAGCTCGCACAGCCGGGCGATCTCGTTGATGAAGGAGATCTTGACCGCCAGGAAGCCGTTGGACGCGTACTTGATGAGCTCCGCGGACGCGACGTCGGTGATCACGAACGGCGTCTCGATCAGGTACAGGGGGTTGTAGATCTCCTGCATCACTTCGACCGCGCGCTGGTCCGACGCGCCGATCACGATCCGGTCCGGACGGAGGAAGTCCGACACCGCCGAGCCCTCGCGGAGGAATTCGGGGTTGGAAACGATCGAAAACTCGTGCTTGCCATTCTTCTCGCGGATGATCTGCTCGATCATGCGGCCCGTGCCTGTCGGCACCGTGGACTTCGTCACCACGGCCTTGTATCCGTTCATGTGAAGCGCGATCGACTCCGCCACCTGGCGGACGAAGGTGAGGTCGGGCGAACCGTCGGCCTTCGGGGGAGTGCCGACGGCGATGAAGATGGCGAGACACTGTTCGATCGCCGATTTGAGGTCGGTCGTGAACCTCAGGCGGCCCGCGCGCTCGTTCTTGGCGACGATCGCTTCGAGGCCGGGCTCGTATATCGGGATGCGCCCGCTCTGGAGTGCGGCGATCTTCGACTCGTCCTTGTCCACGCAGACCACGTCCATTCCGAAGTCCGCGAGGCACGCGCCCGTCACGAGACCGACGTAGCCCGTGCCCACCATGCAGATTTTCATCGTCTCAAGCTCCCTCGCTGCGATGCCATGCCACACTCCGGCGAAGCCCCTCTTCGAGTGGGACTCGCGCCCGAAACCCGAGCAACCGCTCCGCCTTCGTGACCTCCGCGAACGTGACCGGGACGTCGCCCGGCTGGTCGGGCTCGCGAATTATCTGAGCTCGCTTTCCGGTTGCGTTCTCGATTGCGGCAACGAGACCGGCCAGAGTGATGGGTCGGGCGCCACCCAGGTTGATGATGCTGAATCCGGCCGGACCGCTCAAGGCGCTCTCGACCCCGTCGACGATGTCGTCGATGTAGGTGTAGTCCCGGCTCGAGTCTCCATTCCCGAACATACGCACCGGCTTGCCGCCGTCGATCGCCCGGATGAATTTCGCGATGGCCATCTCCGGTCGTTGCCGCGGCCCGTAGACCGTGAAGAAGCGCAGGCAGACCGCCTCGAGGCCGTGCAGCCGATGGAAGACGGAGACGTGGAGCTCGCCCGCGCGCTTCGTCGCGGCGTAGGGAGAGACAGGCTGGTCAACGGGGTCGTCTTCGGAAAAGGGCAGTCTGGAGCTCGTGCCGTACACGGAGGAGGAGGAGGCGAAGAGAAACCGCGGCTTGCCGTGGGCCACCGATGCCTCCAGCAGGTAAAGCGTTCCGACGCAGTTGACCTCTTCGTAGAGGACGGGCTGCCGGAGAGAGGGGCGAACGCCGGCGCGCGCGGCGAGGTGAACGACGGCGTCGAAGCTTTCTTCCGCGAAGAGGTGAAAGACGAGATCTCGATCGCGAATATCTCCTTCCACCAGGCGGCAGCGGGCATTCTCGAGAAGACGTGCGACGTTCCGGCGCTTGATCGACGGATCGTAGAAGTCGTTGAAGTCGTCCAGAACGACGACCCGGTCACCCGCCGCGAGCCTTCTTTGGGCGAAGTGGGAGCCGATGAACCCGGCTCCGCCCGTCACGAGAAGCTTCACCGAGGGGCCCGCGTTCGCGGGACAGGCGTCGGGGTCGGAGTCGAAGCGGGGGCCGGCGTCGGCACGTCCTCGTCGCCGTCTCCATCCGCGGGAGCGGCGTTCGCCTGGGCTTGCGCCTGGGCGTAACGCTTGCGGATCCCCGATTTCTGCCGGTCGCGGATCAGCCAGCGCAGGAGCTTCGACTCGTTCACGCCGACGACGAGGTCGTGCGCGGCATCGAAGATCGCCGGGTCGTTGATCAGTTTCCCGGCCGTGCCGGATCCCTCGTCGAGCTTCTTCCCGATCGAGTCGAGCCGCCGCGAGAAGTTCTGGAGGTTGCGGGTGAGCTCCTTGCCGAAGCGCTCGTCACGAATGAGGAGCGGAAGCGCGCCGTTTCCCTTCTCGAGCTGATTCGTGACTCCCGCGAGAGAAACGGCCGCGGTCGAAAGGTTGTCGAGCAGGCCGTAGACCTTCTTCTTGCCCTCGGGGTCCGCGAGCAGCGCCGGAATCGCGCCCGTGTTCGTGCGCATCTGCTCGTCGATCTTTCCGAACACTCCTTGCACGGATCGCACGGCCTCCCGCAGCGAATCGGCCGTCTCCTTGCCGTACTTCTCGTCGATGAGGAGCCTTCCGACGAGCCCCTGGCCGGAGTTGATCTTTTTCAGGATGACGTTCAGGTTCCCGAGCGTGGCGTGAAGGTCGTTGCCGAGCTTGTCGCTTTCCTGGCTGTCGCTCGTCAGGGCGCCGAGGAAGCCCTTTCCCTGCTCCGTGCGTCCGAGGATGTTCTTGAGCGATCGGGCGATCGCGGCGAGATCTCCCACGAGGTCGCCGCTGCCCTCGAGGAGCTTCTCGATGCCCGCCCCGGGAGCCGCCGGAATCACCCCGCCGATCGGCACCTCCGATTCTTCGGCCGTCCCCCCCTCGAGGTCGACGTACTTGTCGCCGAGAAGCCCGATCGTCTTGATGGACGCTCGCGTGCCCTTTCGGAGCCGCGGAGCCGCGCGCCGGTCGACGTCGTACACGACGCGCACCGTGCGGTCCGCCGGGTCCGGCGAAAGGACGACCTCGATCACGTTCCCGACGGTCACCCCGTTGAGGCGTACGGGATTGCCGGTCACGAGACCCGACGCCGAGTCGAAGCGCGTCTCGTAGGGGAACTTCTTCTTGAAGAGGTTCGCGCGCCGGCCGACCATGAAGATCCCGGACATCACCGCGATGAGCGCGAAGAGGACGACGATGCCGACCCGGAAACGGCGCGCGACGTGCGGCTCGACCATCTAGCTGGGCCCTCCGACCGCCGGAAAGGTCCCCGTGCCGCAGGGAAAGCCCATCGAGCGAAAGTAATCCTGTAGAACCGGGTGCCCTCCGCGGGCGGCTTCGTCGAAGGTACCGATGAACTGGAACTTTCCCTGGTGCAGGAACGCGAGGCGGTCGGCGAGCGTGCGCGCCGCGACGACGTCGTGCGTCACGACCACCGAAGTCGTGCGAAGCCGCACGTTCAGGTCGACGATGAGATGCGCGATCTTCTCGGAGGTGAGCGGATCGAGGCCCGTCGTGGGCTCGTCGTAGAGGATGATCTCCGGCTCGAGCGCGATCGAGCGGGCCAGCGCAACCCGTTTCCTCATGCCGCCCGAAAGCTCCGCCGGCATCTTCCTCTGGATCCCGGGGAGTCCCACCATCGAAAGTTTCTCTTCCACGAGCTCCGCGATTTCCGCCGGAGACTTCTTCGTGTGCTCCTTCAGCGGGAACGCGATGTTCTGCTCCACGTTCATGGAGTCGAAGAGGGCGCCGCCCTGAAAAAGCATGGCGAGCCGGCGCCGGATGGGCGAGAGGGCCTCCTCGGAGAGCGGAACGATCGACTCGCCGAAGACGCGGACGTCGCCGGCATCCGGCTTGGTCAGCCCGTTGATGTGCCGCAGGGTGACGCTCTTGCCGGTGCCGGACGGCCCCAGGATGCAGAGCACTTCCCCGCGGAAGATCTTCAGGTCGACGCCCGCGAGGATCTCGCGGGTGCCGTAGCGCTTCCAGACGTCCTCGAACTGGACAATCGTCTCGCGGCCGGCGGCCGCGCTCTCCCGGCTTCGTCCCGCGCTGGCGGTGGGTGCGGCTTGTGAGCTCATAGCGAAAGGAACAGCTTCGTCAGGAAGAAGTCGGAGACGAGGACGCAGATGGACGCGAAGACGACGGTGCGGGTCGTCGCGACTCCCACGGCGGCGGCGCCCCCTTCGGTGCGGAGCCCGTTCCAGCACCCGATCAAGGCGATCTCGAACCCGAAGAAGAAAGTCTTGGCCAGTCCGCTCATGATGTCCGAGATCTGGAGCTGGCTCCATATGCTCGTCAAATAGTCCTGCGTGGTCAGCCCGAGCTCCACGACGGCGATTCCGAGGCCGCCGAGGATACCGAGGAAGTCGGCGACCCCGGCGAGGACCGGCATCATCAGCACCGTGGCGATCACCCGCGGTGCGACGAGCCGGCGGACCGGCGAGATGGCCATGGCCCGCAGGGCGTCCACCTGTTCCGTCACGGTCATCGAGCCGAGTTCCGCCGTGATGCCCGAGCCGACGCGGCCACCGACCATCAGCGCGGTCAGGACGGGGCCGAGCTCCCGGACCAGGGACAGTGCGACAACCCGTCCCACGAACTGCTTTCCTCCGAAGGCGGCGAGGGAGTACGCGGTCTGCAGGGCGAGCACCATGCCCGTGAACAGGGCCGTGATCCCGGTGATCGACACGGACTTGACCCCGAGCTCGTCCATCTGGCGCATGACCTCGGAGCCGTAGAAGGGGCGGGTGAAGCACGCGACGATCGTCTGCCCGGCGAGCTCGGCCAGGCCTCCCAGGTACTCGACGGAATTCTGTCCGCGCCGGCCGAACCGGTCGACGAACCGCAGCCACCGGAAGTTCCGGTAAAAGATGGCGGTCGCGGACTCGGTATGGGGCGCCATGTCGCGGCATTGTAAAGGGTAAGGGGTAGGCTAGCCGGCCGATGGGAATGGTGCGGGCGGCGCTGCTGTGGGCGGGAATCGGGCTCGCGACCCTCCTCTTCGGCCTCCCGGCTCTCGTCGCCGCCTACGTCCCTCCGCGGGGAGACTGGTTCCTTCGCTTCGCCCGGGGATGGGCGCGGACGATCCTGTTCCTCTCGGGAGTTCCCCTTCGGGTGGAGGGCCGCGAACGGCTGCTATCCGCCGGGAGCGCCGTCGTGGTCGCGAACCACGAGAGCCTCGCCGACATCCTCGTGCTGCTCGTCGCGCTTCCCATGCAGGTCCGTTTTCTCGCGAAGCGGCGCATCTTCTCTGTTCCAGTGCTCGGCTGGTCGATTCGCGCCGCGGGTTTCATCCCGGTCGACCGGGGCGACCGCCACCGCGGCGCAGCGACTTTCGAAGCGGCGCTCGCCCGGCTTCTGTCCGGACGGTCGGTCATCGTTTTCCCGGAGGAGACGCGCACCCGCACCGGCGAGCTGCTGCCCTTCAAGAAGGGCGCGGCCCTTCTCGCCCTGCGCTCCGGGCTTCCCATCCTGCCCGTCGGGATCGCGGGCACCCGCCGCGTCCTCCCGCGCGACACGCTGCTGCCGACGTCGGGACCCGCCGCGCTCGTGGTCGGCGAGCCGATCGCCGCCGCAGGCCGTCCCGTCACGGACCGGACGAAGCTCACCGAGGAGGCGCGGAGCGCCGTGGCCGCGCTCCGGGAGAAAGCGGCGGCGATGCTCCAGGCTACGGCTCCCGACTCCTGACCCTCGAACCCGGACCTCTCCTTCCTCGCGTGATAGCTTCCTTTCGATGCCATCCACGGCGGAGCTGACGGAAGAAAAAGTCCTCGAGGTCCTGCGAACCGTGAAGTTCCCGGGCCTCTCCCGCGACATCGTCTCGTTCGGGTTCGTGAAGGATCTCGCGGTCGGCGGCGGCAACGTCTCCTTCCGGCTCGAGATCATGACGGAGTCGCCGCGCGCGGCCGAGGAGATCGAGCGCGACGCCCGCGAGAAGCTGCGGTCGCTGCCGGGAGTCAACGCCGTGACGATCCGCGCCTCCGTGCAGGCGCCCGCTCCTCCGCCGCCCCGCGGCGCCGCGGGCGTCCCTCCCGCGGACGCCGCGCTCCTGAAGGACGTGCGGTTCAAGGTCGCGGTCGCCTCGGGCAAGGGCGGAGTCGGCAAGTCCACTGTGACGGCGAACCTCGCGCTGGCGCTCGCCCGGCTCGGGCACTCCGTCGGGCTCCTGGACTCGGACATCTACGGCCCCTCGCAGCAGATGATGATGGGCATCGACGAGAAGCCGTTCATCAATCCCGAAAACAGGATCGTGCCGATCGAGCGCTACGGAGTGAAGGTGATGTCGCTCGGATTCCTGATGGACGTCGACCAGCCCGTGATCTGGCGGGGTCCGATGGTCATGAAAGCCGTCGAGCAGTTCCTGCAGGACGTCGCGTGGGGCACGCTCGACTTTCTGCTCGTCGATCTGCCGCCCGGCACCGGGGACGCGCAGCTCACCCTCACGCAGAAGATCCACCTCTCCGGCGCCGTGATCGTGACGACGCCGCAGGACGTTTCCCTGATCGACGCGCGGAAAGGGCTCGCGATGTTCCAGAAGGTGAACGTGCCGGTCCTCGGGATCATCGAGAACATGTCGTACTACATGTGCCCGAAGTGCGGGAACCGCGAGGAGATCTTCAAACACGGCGGCGGCGAGAAGACGGCGAAGCAGCTTCACGTCCCTTTCCTCGGCGAGATCCCGCTCGATCCGAAGATCGCCATCGGCGGCGATTCGGGACGCCCGATCGTGGCGGGGGAGCCCGACTCCGCCGTGACGTCGGCCTACATGCGCCTGGCGGAATCCGTGAGGAGCCAGCTCGGCGCCAACTGATCCCGCCGATGCGTCTTGCCGCGGCCGCCTCTCTCGTAACCTGCCTCGCCGTCGCGGCGGCCGCGAATCCCACCGGCGACGGGGCCCTCCTGTCCGCGAAGAACGTCGGCCTCGCCGCGCTCGAAGAGGGAAATCTCCCGGAGGCCGCGAAACGCTTCGAGACGGTCCGGCGCCTGGCGCCGGCTGAGCCGCTCGGATGGGCGGACGGCGCCGTGGCGGCCTTGCGCGCGAAGAACTTCCCGGAAGCGAAGACCCTCGCGGCCGAAGCCCTCAAACGCTCTCCCCGAGACGCGCGGGTCCTCGCGATCGACGCGGCTCGCGCGGAAGCCGCGGGGGAGACCGCCGCCGCGGTCTCCGCCTACGAACGCGCCGCGGCGGCGAGCCCGAAGGATCTCGCCTCCCGGTGGAGCGCGGCGAGGCTCCTCCTCGCGGCTTCTCCGCCGGACCGGGACCGGGCCCGCCGCCACCTCGAGGCTGCGCTGGCCGAGGCACCGGGCAACCAGTTCCTGCTCTTCCGCCTTCTCGAGGTCGAGCGGTCCACGGGAGACCGCACACGCGCGCTCGCCACATTCGAGCGTGTGGCGCGGTCGGTGGAAACGCGCGAGGCGCGGATCGACCGCGCCCTCGCCGAAGCGAAGGCCGCGCTCGAAGGGTCGGACACCGCCGCCGCGGACGTCAAAGTGCGTATCCTCGAGA
>DASQJK010000191.1:0-4534 GCA_035631095.1 Thermoanaerobaculia bacterium | reverse complement strand
TCGGCACGCGGTGCTCGTACGGCTGAGCCGCGGATTCCGGTGGGGGAGATCCTCTTCCGGCGGGACCGGGCCCGAGGAGAGCCGCCCCTACGGCGCGGTGCAGGGATTCGTCTACGAAGATTCGAATGGAAACGGGCTTCGCGATCCGGGCGAGCTGCCCACACCCGGGATCTCGGTCCGCCTCGACGACGGACAGATGGCGAAGTCCGACGCGGCCGGAAGGTTCGTTTTCCCTAACGTGATCGAGGGCGACCACCGGATCCAGATCGACCTCGACGTTCTTCCTTCCGTGTACAACCCTCCCGCGCAGACCGCCGTGACCGTTCACGTCGACCGGTTCGCGCCCGGTCAGCACGACTTCCCCCTGCTCTCGACGGGCAGCCTCTCGGGGCAGGTGCTCCTGGCGTCTTCGACAGGCGTGCGATCTGGATTTGCCGGCGCGATCGTGACGCTTCTCCCGACGGAGTTCTCGACCTACACGGACTCGGAGGGACGATTCGTCTTTTCGAACCTGCCTCCCGGGCCGTACTCCGTCCGTCTCGAAGGCGCGTCGCTCCCCGACGGCTCGGTCGTGGAGTCGGAGCTGTCGGAGCAGAAGGTCCTCGCCGGCGCGCAGGAGATCTCGCTAATCCCGTTCGTCTTCTCACAGCCGATCGAGGAGAAGCCGGTCGTGAAGGTCTTCGAGGGCGAGCAGCAGGTCGTCGCCCCCGAGCCGCGCCGCAAGACGCCGCCTCCCCAGTCGGCGCCGCGCCGGCAGCGCTCGCGGTGACGAAGCTATCTCGCTCGCTCGCCGCGGCGATCCTGCTTGCATCCGCCGCGGCCGCCTCCTTTGCCGCGCCGGACCGCCCGGTCGGTCTCGACGTCCACCCGTCCCTTCTCGAGCTGCATGTGTCTGCGGGCGAGACGATCGAGCGCCGGGTGACGCTGACGAACCCGGGCGAGGATTCGCTGGACGTCGTGGCCGAGACCGCCGATTGGACCATGTCCGAGTCGGGCGAGGTCCGGTTCGAGGCTGCGGGGACGGGAGCGAACCCGCGGAGCTGCGCCGGCTGGATCGCCGTGACGCCGCCGAAGATTCGCGTCCCGCCGAAAGGCGAGGCGACGGTCTCCGTACAAATCAGCGCGCCGGCGGACCTCGACGGCACGCGTTGGGCGGTCGTGTTCTTTCGCCTGCCGGACGTCCCGGGTTTCCACGGAGGACGTCCCGCGGATCTGACCGCGCGAGTCGCGCTGACCGTGTACGCCACGGGATCCGGGACGGAGCGAGAGGACCTCGAGCTCGCCGGACTAAGCGCCGTGGGATCGCCGGAGATCCTCCTGCGCGCCGCTTTCGAGAACGCGGGGAACACTGCTGTCCGGGTCAAGATGACCTGGCAGATCCGCTCCGCGTCGGGATCGGTGGTGCGGACGGACACCGCCACGGTCGTATGCCTCCCCGGCTCGCGCCGAGAGGCGCTCGACCGGGTCCCGAAGCTTCCCGCCGGCAGCTACAAGGTCAGCGCCATGGCGCGGTGGGGGAACCGGCGCTGGCGCCTGCGGGAGTGCGCTCTCGACGTGCCGGCGAAGGCATCGGCTTCCGGGCGCCTCGTCTCATGAGACGCTGCGAGATGTCTCACGAGACGCTTCGCTGGACTTGTTCAATTCGTAAACACATGGTTTCAAAGAGCTTGCCCGGCCGGCGACGTGGCCTCCGCGTTGCTATCTTCTGCCGGCATGGACAGCAAACGCCGGACGATTCTCTGCGGGCTCATCTTCGCGCTTGCCGGGGGCGTCGTGTCCGCTCAGAACCGGACGGCCGCGACGACCATCGGAATCACGGTGGAGCGCCACTCGGCGGTCCTTCTTCCGGCCGACTCGTCCGGGATCGCCCGTCTCTCGACGCGTCCGGAAACCGCTGAAGGTCCCGCGGCGATCGGAAACGGCAGCCCCGCTCTCATCACGGTCGAAGATTCTCGCCCGCTCGCGCCGGTCTCTTCGGGCAGAGCGCGCGTCGCGATCACCGTCTTCGAGCCGTAACGTCAGCGCTGCGCCGGCCTCAACACGAGGACCGCGCGAGTCCCGCCTTCCGGTCGGCTCTCGATCTCCAGCCGTCCCCCGGCGATCCATGCTGCCAGGCGCGCGATCGTGATTCCCAGCCCACGGCCCCGTTGTCCCGACGTCGAATACAGAGGATCGAAGTCCCTGCGGCGGATCACGTCGGGAATCCCTTCGCCCAAGTCGTCGACCTGAACCCGGATGCCGTCCGCGTCTTGACCGGTCGAGACGCGGATCGGTCCCGAGCCGGCAGAGGCGTCCCGCGCGTTCTGCAGCAGCGCACCGAGCGCCCGCGCCAGGTCATTCGCCCGGGCGGCGGTCGCAGCGATGGCCGGCGCGAGGGAGAGCTCGATCTCTCCCACCGGCATTCCGCGTACTGCCGACCGCACGAGGTCGTTGACGTCGAGGGAGACCGGCTCTTCGATCCCCAGGGCACCGACTTCCGCGAGGTTTCGCGAGAGCCGCTGCGCGTTCTCGAGCGCCTTTTCCATCTCGTCGAGCGCTTCGGAGAGGGGCTCTCCCGACTCGCGAAGAAGGTAGATGTGCCCCGAGAAGACGGCGAGCGCGTTGTTCAGGTCGTGAGCGGCGCGGGCCGCGAGGCGGGCGGCGAGCCGGCTTCCCCTCTCGTCGGCCCCGCTCGAAGCTATGCGAGCTCCGAACCGGCCGCCCGGTGCTCGGCGAGCGACCCTTTGAGCTCCTCGAACACGAGCGGGTCCCACCAGCCTTTGTGTACGCCTTCGGAGAGGATCTCGAGAGCGGTCTCGAGCTTCAGGGCCGCCCGGAACGCGCGGTCGCTCGTCAGCGCGTCGAAGATGTCGGAGACCGTGACGATGCGCACGGCCATCGATATCTCCGACCCGGCGATGCCGTCCGGATAGCCGGAGCCGTCCAGCTTCTCGTGGTGCGAGAGGACCACGGGCAGTGTCTTTCGCATGGTCCGCATCGCCGAAAGGAGCTCGTGCCCGACGGTCGGGTGCTGTTCGATCACCGCGCGTTCGTCCGTCGTCAGCGGGCCGGGCTTGTGAAGGATGGCGTCGGGCACGACGATCTTGCCGAGGTCGTGAAACAGCGCCCCGCGGCGCATTTCTCGGCGCTCGGCGGCGTCGAGCCCCATGCGCTGGCCGATACGGTCGGCGTATTCCGCCACCCTCCCGCTGTGCCCCGCCGTATAGGGGTCGCGGGCGTCGATCGTCTTCGCCAGCGTCAGGATGACGCGCTCGGCGTGCTCATGCTCGTCGGCGAAGTGCTTCAACATGACCAGCGAACGGACGCGCGGGACGAGCTCGTCCGCGGAAACCGGCTTGGCCAGAAAATCCGTGACGCCGGCGCGGCCCGCTCGAAGCTTTTCTTCCCGCGTCGCCTGGCCGGTCAGCATGACGACCGGGAGAAGCCGGGTGAGCGGATCCGCGCGGATGTCCTCGAGGACTTCGTGGCCGCTCCGGTCGGGCAGGCCTATGTCCAGCAGAACGATGTCGGGCTGCCGCTCGCGAAGCTTGCGAAGGGCGTCCTCCGCGGTCGCCGATTCGTCGACGTAATACCGCGCGGCGTGAAGGATCTTGCGGAGAATCTCGCGGATCTGGGCGTCGTCGTCGACGATGAGGACCTGGCCCGATGCGGCTTCCGTCGAAGAGCTCAATCCATCCGGAAGAACGGAGCTCACCTTCATCGTCGAACAAAGGGTACCACCCGCACGGCGCGCCAGAAGCGGGATAACTCCTGTAATCTAGGAACGACCTCCATGTCCACGGATGCTCCCGAAGCCCCCGCGCGGATAGCGGTCGTCGAGGACGATCCTGCGATCCGCGCTCTCTTCGAGACCATCCTGCGGTCTGCGGGCCACTTCCCGCAGGCGTTCTCGAGCGGCGACGAATTCCTTGCGCGGAGTCCCGGGCTGCCCTTCGACGTCGTGATCACCGACTTCCAGATGGACGGGGCCTCCGGGCTCGACGTGCTCCGAGCGTGCCGGGCCGACCCCGACTGCCCGGAGGTCCTGCTCGTCACGGGCTTTGCCTCCATCCGCAATGCCGTCGAGGCGATGCGGCTCGGCGCCTTCGACTACCTCGCGAAGCCGGCCGAACCCAAGGAGCTGCTGCACCGCGTCGCGCAGGCGCTCGAGACGAGGCGCCTGAAGCGAGCCGTGGACGCTCTCTCCGGAGAGGTGCGGCGCCACCACGCCGTCGCACCGCCGGTCGCGGAGAGCCCGAAAATGCGCGACTTCCTCGCGCGGGCCTTGCGCGCGGCGGAGACCTCCTCGACGGTTCTCATCCTCGGCGAGACCGGGACGGGCAAGGACGTGATCGCGCGGCACATACAGGCCGCGGGACGGCGCTCGAGCCGCACCTATCTGACAGTCAACTGCGCGGCGCTGCCCGAGCACCTCCTCGAGAGCGAGTTGTTCGGGCACGCCCGCGGCGACGGCCTCCGCCAGGTCGCGATTGGTCGCCGCCAGGATGCGCACGTCCACCGGTACGGGATGGTTCTCGCCGACCCGCCGTACCGT
>DASQJK010000190.1:0-21848 GCA_035631095.1 Thermoanaerobaculia bacterium | reverse complement strand
GCTCATGCCCGGGGATCGTGCGGGAGGAAAAGATGACGAGGTCTCCGGGGGCGAGCTTCAGGTCCATGTGCTCGTCGAGGGCGAGACGATAGAGCGCGGAGAACGGCTCTCCCTGGCTGCCGGAGGTGACGCACAGGAGGCGGTCGGGCGGCTGCCGCGAGAGATCTCCCTGCGCTACTCGAACTCCCGCGGGAAGGGACAGCCGGCCGAGGCGCTCGGCGATGTCCGCGACCGCGAGCATGCTGCGGCCGAGGAGCCCGATCCTCCGCTGCCGCTGCATCGCGGCGCCCGCCGCCTGGGCGATCCGCGCCACGTGGCTCGAGAACGTGGTGAGCACGATCCTGCCGGAAGCGTCGTCGAACGCCCGCGCCAGCCCCTCCCCCGCGCGGCGCTCGGAGGCCGCGCGCCCGGGGCGCTCGGCGTTCGTCGAGTCGATGAGCGCAAGGTCGACTCCCTCTCCGACCGCCGCAGAAATCCCTTCGCGGTCCGTCTTCTCTCCGTCGGGCGGATCGTCGTCGAGCTTGAAGTCGCCGGAATGAAAGAGCCGCCAGCCCCCCGCCTCGATCAGGATGGCCGCCGAGTCCGGCACCGAGTGCGAGACGCGGAAATAGCGAAAGGTGAACGCTCCCGCGCGCACGGGCTCCCGTTCCCGCGCCTCGATCAGGTTCTGCCGGGAGATCTCCGCCTCCTCGAGGCGCCGCCGCGCGAGCGCGAGTGTGAACGGAAAGCCGTAGACGGGCGCCGCGCACCACTCGCGCAGAAGAGGAAGCGCTCCGATGTGGTCTTCGTGGCCGTGCGTGAGCAGGACGGCGTCGATCCGCTCGTCGGCGATGGCCGACGTGTCGGGAGCAATGCGGTCGACGCCCGGGAACGTTTCGTCGGGGAACGAGACGCCGACGTCGACGAGGATGCTCGATCCCTCGCAGCGAAGCCACAGCAGATTCCGGCCGAACTCCCCGAGCCCGCCGAGCGGAACGATCTCGAGCGGCGGCACGTCAGTCCCTCGCCGCGCCCACGCCGCTCCGCTCGGGCGCGTCGAGAGAGGCCCTCCCGAGCGCAACGAAGTCCTCGAGAGACAGCTCTTCGGCGCGGGCTCGACGGCCTTTCCCGATCGTTTCCAGCAACTGCTCCCAGGCCGCCCTGGCACCGGCGGAGGCGAGCGCGTTGGCGAGCGTCTTGCGGCGCGAGCGGAACCCGAGAGAGGCGAGCGCCACCGCGCGGTCGCGGACGGCCGGATCGAGGGGACGAGCGCGGGGAACGAGCTCGAGCACGCTCGAAACGACTTTCGGCCGCGGGCGAAAGGCGCCCGGAGGGATGTCGAAGAGGATCCGCGCGTCGGCGAACGCGGCGGCGCGGACCGAGAGGTAGCCGTAGGCGCCGCTCCCCGCGCGGGCGGCGAACCGCTGCGCGACTTCTTTCTGAACGGTGACGACGGACCGCGCGATCGCCGAAGGCTCCTCGATTGCGGCAAGGAGGATCGGCGTCGCCACGTTGTAGGGCAGGTTCGCGCAGAGCACGGCCGGTCCCGGCCATCCGGCCTCCGCGAGCCGCTCCCCGAACGGCTTGTCGAGGGCATCGCCGGAGAGGACCCGGACGCGGTCGTCGCCCGCGAGCTCGGCCGACAGCGCGTCGGCTCGCATCGGATCGATCTCGATGGCGAGCAGCCGGCCCGCTCGCGCGAGAAGGGGCCGCGTGAGCGCGCCCTCGCCAGGGCCGACTTCGACGACCGTGTCCGCCCGGCCGACCCGCGCCGCATCGGCGATGCGTTCGGCGGTCGCGGGGCTGACGAGGAAGTGCTGTCCCCAGCGCTTCCGGACGGGGATCACCGTACGTTCCAGCGCCGGAGGACCCACAGCATCCCGAACGGCAGCACGACCATCGACGCCATCGCCGCCACGAAGAGCTTGTCCCCCGCTCCCGCGAGACGCTGGAAGTTCATCCCGAAGAAACCGGTGATGAACGAGAGCGGAAGGAAGATCGTGGAGATGACGGTGAGCCGCCGCACGATCTCCGACAGCCGGTTGTTCTCCACCGACAGAAAGGCGTCGAGGGACCCCGTCAGGAGCTCCCGGTACGTGTCGATCGAATCGGTGATCCGGATCAGGTGGTCGTACACGTCCTGGAAATAGAAGATCCTCGCTACGTCGAGAACGGGAGGGTCTCGCCGCAGGAGAACGTTCACCGCGTCCCGCTCCGGCGCGATGACGCGGCGCAGCAGCGCGAGGTCCTTCTTCAAATCGAGGAGCTCCGCGAGCCGCGACCGTCTGAACTCTTCGAAAACCGACGCTTCCACCGCCTCGGTCCGGTCGGCGAGCCCGTCCATGACGGGGAAGTACTCGTCCACGAGCGCGTCCAGGAGCTCGTAGAGCATCCCCGAGACGTCGTGGTCTCCCGTTTGCCGGCAGAAGCGCTCGAAGACTTCGGAGAGGAGCGGCACTTCCCCCTCGTGACAGAGGATCAGGAAGTTGGGTCCGATGAAGAAATCGACTTCTTCGATCGAGACGCGGTTGTCCGCGCTCGTGATCCGGTAGAAGACGAGAAAGTAGTGGTCCGGATACACGTCGATCTTGGGACGCTGATGCCGGTGCTGGACGTCGTCGATCGCGAGCGGGTGAAGATGGAGCTCGCGCTGGAGGGTGGCGAGCTCCTCGTCGCTCGGCGCCTGGAAGTCGCCGAAGAGGAAGGACTTCGCAGCGAGGCGGGAGCGGATGCCCGCGAGGGAGACGCCGTCCATACGGGGACCGGAGCCCGGCTCGAAGAGCGCCAGGCGCGGAGGATGGCGGTTCTCGGGCCGGGCGCGCTTCGCCCACCCGATGTTGCCCGGATGGGAATCCCGCGTCCGCGCCACCGCGCGAGGGTATCAAATGGTAAACTCCTGGATCGACAGGACGTTCCTTTGTCATCGGTTTACACACTCGACAACCGCCGCCTCGAGAACTTCCTCGAGCGCCACAAGGCGTACTACGCGTACTCGGGCGAGATCGAAATCGACCGATTTCTGCGCGAAGTGCTCGGGAAGGCCAACGAGTTCGTCCCCTCCGCCGCGGGATCGATCCTCTTAGACGACCCGATCACCAAGAACAACGACGACCGGCTGGAGAACGACCTCGTCTTCATCGCCACTTTCGGAGCGGACGGCCAGCAGCGCCTCGGGCGCCGGATCAACGCCCGGATCGGGGTCGCCGGGCACGTCTACACGACCGGGGTCGGCTACATGACCGACAACGTCGAGGGTGACCCGTACTTCTACCCGACTTACGAGGCCTCGACGTTCAAGACTCAGTCGGTGCTCTGCGTCCCCATCCGCATCGAAGCGGCCGTGTGCGGCGTGCTCGAGCTCGTCAACCGCGTCGGCCCGGGCGGATTCCGCGAGAAGGACCGGCGGCTCTTGGAGATCTTCGCGGACTACGCGTCGATTTCGATCCAGAACCTTCTCGACGCGCGCCGGGCGTACGAGGTTGCCAAGCGCGACGGGCTGACGGGCCTCTACAACGAGCGATACCTGCACCTGCGTCTGACCCAGGAGCTGTCGCGAATCACGCGCGACGGCGGCGACCTCTGCGTCATCTTCCTCGACCTCGACAATCTCAAGTCGGTCAACGACAAGCACGGGCACCTCGCGGGAAGCCAGGTCCTGCGCGAAGTCGGATACGTGCTGAAGCGAACCGTCACCGACGAGCGCGCGACGCTCACGCGCTACGGCGGCGACGAATTCGTGCTGATCCTCCCGGGAACGTCTCTCGACGACGGGATGGAAGTGGCCGAGACCATCCGGGAATCGATCCGCACGGCGACGTTCCTCTCGCGGCCCTACGGGTTCAACAGCCCGGCGCTGTGCCTCCAGGGAACGATCACCGCGTCGCTCGGCGTCTCGTCGGTCCGCGTCCACGCCACGATCGGCTCGTCCGTCGAACAGCAGAAGAACGAGCTCCTGAAGACCGCCGACCAGGCGTTGTATCAGGCCAAGGAAGGCGGCAAGAACCGCAGCACCGCCGCGGAACAGACGGGAGGGGTCGGCGGGCGTTTGAGGTTCAAGCACAGCTGACGGTGTTATCTTTGCCGGCTCCGCGCTCACGCGAGCCCAACTCGACGAGGTTTCCATGACTCCGACGACCGACACCCGCGCCGACCTGTCCCCGCACGACGTTCTCGATGCGCTCGCGAAGCACATCCTGGTCGACGGCTATCACGTGGTCATGGATCTCGAGCGCAGCCGCGGCTCCTACCTCTACGACGCCCGCAGCGGCCGCCCGCTCCTCGACTTCTTCACGAACTTCGCCACGATTCCCATCGGCTACAACCACCCGAAGATGGCGGATCCCGAGTTCCAGGAGCGCCTGAAACAGGCGGCGATGACCAAGCCGGCCAACAGCGACATCTACACGAGCCTCTATGCCGACTTCGTGGACGCCTTCTCCCGGCGCGCGATTCCTCCGTCGCACGCGGATCACCTCTTCTTCGTCGAGGGCGGGGCGATGGCCGTGGAGAACACGCTCAAGACCGCCTTCGACTGGAAGGTGCGCAAGAACATCGCGCGCGGCCTTCCCGACACGAAAGGCAGCCAGATTCTCCACTTCAGGAACGCCTTCCACGGGCGCTCCGGCTACACGTTGTCGCTCACGAACACCGCCGATCCCCGCAAGACGCAGTACTTCCCGAAGTTCGACTGGCCGAGGCTCTCGACTCCGTCGCTGCGCTTCCCGGTCACCGCCGAAATCCTGCGCGAGGTCGAGCGCGCGGAGGAGAGCGTCGAGGCGGAAATCCGGAAGGCATGCTCGGAGCGCCGCGACGACGTCGCCGGGCTCATCCTCGAGCCGATACAGGGCGAAGGCGGTGACAACCATTTCCGCCCCGAGTTCTTCCGCCGGCTGCGATCTCTCGCCGACGAGCTCGAATTCCTCCTCATCTTCGACGAAGTCCAGACGGGCGTCGGCATCACCGGTTCCATGTGGAGCTGGCAGCAGATGGGCGTCGAGCCGGACCTCTTCTGCTTCGGCAAGAAGACGCAGGTCTGCGGGTTCGCGTCGAACCATCGGATCGACGACGTGGACAACGTGTTCAAGATCTCGTCCCGGATCAACTCGACCTGGGGCGGGAACCTGGTGGACATGGTCCGCTGCCAGCGCTACCTCGAGATCATCGACGACGAGAACCTGGTCGAGAACGCGCGCGTCGTCGGCGAGCACCTCCTCGCGAAGCTGCGCGAGATGGCGGAAGAGTTCCCAGGCATCGTGTCGAACGTTCGCGGCCGCGGTCTCTTCATCGCGCTCGACCTTCCGGACAAGGCGATGAGGGACCGCACTCTCGCGGCCTGCCTCGAGCACGGCGTGATCGGGCTCGCTTCAGGAGCCTCCGCCATCCGGTTCCGGCCGTCGCTCGCGCTCTCGCGCGACGAGGCGGACGAGGGCGTGCGCAAGCTCCGGCGGGCGATCGCCGCGGCGCGCGGATAACGTCGCCTACGCTCGCGTCGCTCGCTTCGGCTCCCGGATGAAACGGCGACGCGAGAATATGCTAATCTCGCGTATCCTTTTTGCTTTCTGGAGGTTAAATCGAATGCGCCGGGCTGCGGTCCTGTTCGCGTCGTTCCTCGCGATTCTGCCTTCGGCCGGATGCTCGCGCCGCGCGGCGCGGATCGACGTGACCCCGAAGAAGCTCAAGATCTACGGGCTCGACCGGCCGCAGCGGCTCACCGCCCGGCTCCTCGACAGCAAGGAGCGTCCGCTCGAGCTCGGGACCGCCAACTGGGAGAGCGCCTCCGCCGACGTGGCGACGGTCGATTCGGGAGGCCTCGTCACGCCGAAGTCCGAGGGGAAAACGACGGTCACCGCCCGGTACGACAAGGTATCGACGCAGATCCCCGTGGAAGTGATCGACGTGAAGGCGGTCGAGGTCTCTCCGGCAAACCCGCGGCTCGTCGGACCAGCCGGCACCCAGATTCCCCTCGACGCCATCGTGAAGAACTCGAAAGACAAGCCGATCGGGCTCGTCCCCGTCTGGACGACGGCCTCGCCCGCGGTGGCCACGGTGTCGCCCGCGGGGATCGTCACATCCATCGCGAAAGGCACCGCCATGATCGTCGCGAAGGTCGGCGACGTTCAGGGCGCGTGCGAAGTGACGGTCGACACGCGTGACATCGCACGCCTCGAGCTGCGCCCTCAGACGGCTCTCGTTCGCGTCGGCGACCACCAGCAGTTCGCCGTCCTCGCGTACGGTCCGGACGGCGTGCCGATCGAGGGGATCGCCGCGGTCTTCCTGAGCACCGATCCGGCCGTGGCCAGGGTCGATGCGTCGGGGAAGGCGCACGGGCTAGGACCGGGCGCTTCGACGATCCGCGCCGTGCTCGGGACCACGCGCGCGGAAGCGACGCTCATCGTCAACTAGGAGCGAGCGTTGATCCGGCCGGCGGCGGTTGCGGGTGCTTTCTACGAGGCGAGCCCGGAGTACCTGCGGCGGCACGTCCGGGAGCTGCTCGACACGCGGCCGAAGAAATCGGTGGTCGACACGCTCGGACCGGCGGCGGACCCCGGTGCGGCGGTGGGCGCCATCGTTCCCCATGCGGGTTACGTCTATTCGGGGCCCGTTGCCGGCCGCGTCTACGCCCGGCTCGATATCCCGCCCCGCGTCGTGATCCTCTGTCCCAACCACACAGGCCGCGGCGCGAGGGCCGCCCTCGATCCGTCGGAGGCCTGGAGCACTCCCCTCGGGGACGTGCCGGTGGACCAGCGGCTGGCCGGACGGCTTCGAGAGCTCGCGCCGTCCCTCGAGCCGGACGCGCGGGCGCACGCACGGGAGCACTCGCTCGAGGTTCAGCTGCCCTTTCTTCAGGTCCTTCGCCCCGACGTCGAGATCGTCGCGGTCTGCCTCGGAGTCCCCGATCTCGCGTTGTGCGCCGAAGTGGGGAAGGCGCTCGCCCGGCTGTGCGCCGAGGAACGGGCGAGCGGAAAGGTTTCTCCGCTCGTTATCGCCTCGTCCGACATGAACCACTACGAGCCCCGGAAGGTGGGACGCGAAAAGGACGACCTGGCGCTCGCGCGGATCGAGGCCGTGGATCCGGAGGGGCTCTTCGCAACGGTCATGACCGAATCCATCTCGATGTGCGGCTTTCTCCCCGCGACGGCGCTGCTCTTCGCGGCGCGGGAAGCGGGCGTCACGGCCGCGCGGGTGATCGCGCGATCCGACAGCGGCGAGGAGACGGGTGATACGAGCTCCGTCGTCGGCTACGCGGGAGTGATCGTCTAGCTGTCGGCTCTGGGCTCTCTGTTCGCAGCCGTCTCTCAGCTGCCGGCGATTTTTTCCTCCGGCAGCACGGTCGATGCGATCTCCACGAGGTCGCGCACGATCCCCTGAGGGCCCGCGAGGATGTTGCCCCGGTCCCAGAAGGCATCCCCCCCCGAGAAGTCCGTCACCGCGCCGCCCGCCTCCTCGATCAGGATCGCTCCCGCGGCGACGTCCCACGGCGCCAGCTGGAGCTCGAAGAAACCGTCGTAGACGCCCGCGGCGACGAGCGCGAGGTCGAGCGCCGCGGAGCCGGCTCGGCGGATGCCCCGCGCCCGGAGGAACACGGCGCGAAAGAGAGCGAGATACGGGTCGATCAGGCCGCGCGAGCGAAACGGAAACCCGGTCGCGACGAAGGCGCCGTCGATCGTCGGCCGCTTCGATACGGCGAGCCTCGTCCCGTTGCGCCACGCTCCGCCTCCGCGCTCCGCGCAGTAGAGCTCGTCGCGAAGAGGGTCCCAGATCACGCCGGCCACGACGCGGCCCGCTTCCCGCGCCGCGATCGACACGCACCAGAACGGAAACCCCGCGATGAAGTTGGCCGTACCGTCCAGCGGATCGACGATCCATGTTCTGGGACCTCCCCTTCCCGCCGCGGCCGCGGGGTCGCCGGCGCGGGCTCCTCCCTCCTCGCCGAGAAAGGCGTCGCCGGGAAAGCGGGAGCGAATGGCGGTGACGATGCGCTCCTCGCTTTCGCGATCGGCGATCGTCACGAAGTCATTCTTCTTTTTCTCCTCGATCGACCCCGGAGGCAGTTGCCTCCAGTGGCGCACGAGGACCTCTCCACCTTCCCGGGCGGCGGCGAGGGCGGCGGCCAGAACCGGCCCCGGGGGCGGCGCCGGCGAGGCGCTCAACCGCTCACCGGGCCCCGGCGGACGGCGAGCCGCGTTCGCGCAGCTTCGAGAAGCCTTCCGCCATCGCGCGCTCCGGAGGACCGCCCAGCACGTTGAAGCCGCGCTCGTCGGGCCGCGCCTCCCGCCCCGAGGAGTAGGCCTTCCACCAGTAGACGCCGCGCCACCACGGCTCTTTTTCGAGGGCGCGATAGACGGCGGCGATCGCGCGCGCGGCGTCGTTCGACGCGGCGGGCCGGCCGGAGTTCTCGTCATGCGGGGCGAGCCAGGCCGCCTTCGCGAGAGGATAGCCGGCTTCCGTGAACACGACGGGCTTGTCGAGCCGCCGGGAAAGATCCGCGAGAGGACGGGCCGCCGCTCGCGCGCCGGCCTCGAGCGCCGCGTCGGAGGCCTGAGCGTCGGAGGCGAGCGGATCGTAAAAATCCACGCCGATCGCGTCGAGGGCGTCCCAGAACGTCACGCGCGTGGCGCCCCCCACCCAGTTGGCGGCGTACGTGAGTGGGGCGCCCGTCGCGAGCCGCACCGCGGCGATCGCTTCGCGCCACTCGGCCGCCCGTGCCTCGGTCGCCACGAGCTCCGTTCCGACGCAGAACATGGCGGCGCCGGCCGCCTCGGAGACGACCGCATGGTGGACGAGGAAACGCCTGTAGGTGGCGAACCACTTCTTCCAGTCGGCCTCCGAGCGCATCGCGATCCGCCCGACGAAGACTTCCCCGCCGACCCAGATCTGCGGCTTGACGAGAGCGGTCATCCCCGCCGCCCGCGCGTCCGTGACGGCGCGAACGGTGCATTCGTCGGTCTCGCCCTGCGGGCGCCGGTGCACGAACGAGAGCTCTGGACTCTCGGGATCCCGCGACCAGCCGAAGGGCATGATCGAGACGGAATTCGCTCCGAGCTGCGCGAGCTTCGCGAGAGTTTCGCGGGATCTCGGAGAGGCGTAGCTCGCGTCGATCGAATTGGACATCGCGTAGGACACGCCGCGAAGAAACCCGGGAGGGAGCGGGCGTCTCGCCACGGGGCCGGGAGCGGGCTCGCGCATCGCGGCCGCTTCCCAGCGGTGAAGCGCGTCGCGAAGCGCCGGCTCCGGCCCGGCGAGAGCGCTCAGCACGGCCGCCTCGCCGTTCTGCCGGATCCCGGCGTCGATCCACGAGGCCGCCGATCCGACGCCGAGCACGGGCGAAAGGTCGTCCCACGAGCCGAGGGTCTCCTCGGGAGACGGGGCGACAGCGGCTTTCGCCGCGAAGGACGCAAAGCTCCGGACCGGCTTCCCCCACCACGTCCCCGCGGCCCGGGCGCCGAGCGCGCAGAGAAGAATCGGCCGGTCGAGCAGCCGCGGTTCGGCCGACGCGTATGCAGCGGAAGCGAAACCGGCCGGAATCTCGCCGGAGGCCGCCGGAGCGGAGGCATCGACGTCGAGCCGCAGCTCTCGCCCTTCCCGCGACAGGTCCGCGGGGCGGGACGATCCGGTGGTCCTCGCCTTCGTCGCGGCGTCCGGGTATACGGTGACGAGGAGCTCGAGAGCGCCGTGCGTGCCCGCGCGAGGGCGGAGCAGGCGCTCCAGCCGCTCGACGGCGGCCTGCTCGTTTCTCGCGAACCGCCACCGCGCGCCTCCCCGCTCGACCGTGGTGAGAGAACGCAGAAATGCCTCGCGCGAGCCGATCTCGTCACGGTCGCTCCTGCGGTCGATGGCGAGGCGGTCTCCTGCCGCCGCGAAACGTCCACTCTTGCCGAGCTCTCCGGAGACCACCTGGTAATCCGATTCTTCGCGGTCTCGAAAGAGGCGCCGAAAGACCAGCCGCTGGGCGGCCTCGCGCCCGTTGGCGAGAACCAGGATCTCCTGGGGCGCCGCCGGATCGCGCACGGCGATCCCGTCCTCCTTGCCGCGGTAGTTTCGCCCGTCGAACGAAAATCCACCCGCCTCGGCAGTCACGCCGAACCGAGCCAGCCGCCGGGAGAGCTCCGCGGGGGCGGGCGAAAGCGCGGCGCGAAACACCCGCGCGCCGGGAGTGACGGCCGCGCTCTCCGGCCCGACGTCGACCTGGACTCCCTGCCGCGCCGAGAATCCGGCCAGGCGCTCGCGGTCCTCGGCGGTGAACAGAGAAGGTGCGGCGCGGATCTCGACGCGGCGCGGCGAGGGGGTGGGGACAGGCTGCGGCGGCGCCGCCCCGAAGGCAAGAAGGCAGACGGCGGCGGCGAGGAGCGCTGCCGTTCCCAGGCGCCGGGTCCACGGGCGATCCAGAAACTTCAACGGGTCCACCGCCCGTTCACGGAGCGCCGCGGGTCCAGACGACACGACCGGCGACCAGAGTCGCGGCGGGCGCTCCCTGCAGCTCGAATCCCGCGAACGGCGTGTTGTGGGAGAGCGACTGGAACGCGGAGGGATCGACTCTCCAGCGGACCCGGGGATCGAAAACCGTCACGTCGGCCGGCGAGCCCGGAGCGAGCGAGCCGCCGGGAAGGGAGAACGCGCGCGCCGGTCCACGGGAGAACACCTCCGCGAAGCGCGTCCACGAGAGCCGGCCCGTGCGCACCAGGCGGTCATGCACCAGAGCGGCCGCGGTCTCGAGACCGACGACCCCGAAGGGAGCCGTGTTGAAGTCGAGCGACTTCTCGTCTTCGTGGTGGGGCGCGTGGTCCGTGGCGATCGCGTCCACCGTGCCGTCCTCGAGGCCGGACACGAGCGCGTCGACGTCGGCGGGCTCCCGAAGAGGCGGATTCATTTTCGTGTTGGTCGAGAAACCGGACCGCGCGACTTCCTCGTCGGTCAGCACGAGGTGGTGTGGCGTCACCTCGCACGTGACAGCGAGCCCTCGGGACTTTGCCTCGCGCACCAGTGAGAGCGCGCGAGCGGTGGACAGGTGCGCGACGTGGAGCCTCCCGCCGGAGAGCTCCGCGACGAGCAGGTCGCGCGCCACGGCGGCCGCCTCCGCGATGGCCGGCTGGCCGGAGAGCCCAAGCCGCGTCGACACCGCGCCCTCGTGCATGGGAGCGCCTCCCGAGAGCGTCGGGTCCTCCGCGTGCTGGACGATCGGCATGCCGAAGAGGGCCGCGTGCTCGAAAGCGTGGCGCAGCAGGGCGCCGTCCGCGAGCCACTTCCCGTCGTCGGAAAGCGCCACGGCGCCCGCAATCCGCATCTCCCCGAATTCCGCGAGCTCCTTGCCGAGCTGGCCGCGCGTGATTGCGCCGATCGGGTACAGCCGCGTGCCGGCTTCGCCCCGCGCCTTCGAAGCGACGAACTCCGCGATCGCGCGGTTATCGACGACGGGGTCCGTGTTGGGCATCGCGCAGACGGCGGTGAACCCTCCCGCCGCGGCGGCGCGCAAGCCGCTCGCGATCGTCTCGGCGTACTCGCGGCCGGGCTCGCGCAGATGGGCGTGGAGGTCGATGAAGCCCGGCATGACCACGAGCCCGGCCGCGTCGAAGACGTCCGCGCCCGCGGCCGCCAGGCGCTCGTCCGCTTCGACGATGGTCCCGGCGGACGTGTCTATGAGAACGTCCATCACCCCGTCGGACCCCGACGCCGGGTCGACGACGCGCCCGCCCCGGATCAGGAGCCGGTCTCCTCCGCCGGAGCTCACGCGTCGCCGCCTTCCCAGGCGTGGCCGGTCAGGAGGAGATAGAGCACCGCCATCCGCACGGCGACGCCGTTGGCGACCTGCTCCAGTATCAACGACCTCGGCGAGTCCGCGATCTCCGAGGAGATCTCGACGCCGCGGTTCATGGGCCCCGGGTGCATCACGACCGCCTCGGGCCTCGCCCGCGCGAGGCGCGCCGCCGTGAGGCCGTAGCGCTTGAAGTACTCGCGCGAGGAGGGATACAGGGAGGCGCCCTGCCGCTCGAGCTGCATCCGCAGCATCATGACGACGTCCGCGTCGTGGAGGGCTTCGTCGAAGTCGACAGTGGCCTCGACCCCCATTTCCTCCATACGCGGCGGGAGGAGCGTCGGAGGAGCGCAGACGACCACGCGTGCGCCCATCTTGGTGAGAAGCCAGATGTTGGATCGCACCACGCGCGAGTGCGCCAGGTCTCCCACGATCGCGACCCGCAGCTCCTCGAGCCGCCCGAAATGGCGCCGGATGGTGAGCGCGTCGAGGAGCGCCTGGGTCGGGTGTTCGTGGGCGCCGTCCCCCGCGTTCACGACCCCGGCTTTGAGGTTGCGGGCGAGGAAGTGCGGGACTCCCGGCGTGCCGTGCCGGATCACGATCAGGTCCGGCGCCATCGCCTGGAGGTTTCGCGCCGTGTCGAGGAGCGACTCCCCTTTTTCGACCGAGCTCCCCTTGGCGGCGAAATTCAGCGAATCGGCCGACAGCCACTTCTCCGCCGTCTCGAAGGAGAATCGCGTGCGCGTCGACGCCTCGAAGAAGAGGTTCACCACCATGCGCCCGCGCAGCGCCGGCACCTTCTTGATCTCGCGCTGGCCGATCGCGCGCATGGATTCGGCCGTATCGAGGATGAGGCCGATCTCTTCGGGGGAAAGGGTCTCGATCCCGAGCAGGTCCTTGGATTGAAGAGTGGTGATCACCAGATGGGCGAGAGTCCGGCGCCCAACGCCCGGCGCGCGGCGCCTTCTTCCATCATGCCGGCTTCTCGAGGATCCAGACCTCGTCGGTGCCGTCCGTCTCCTGGAACATCACCTTGATGACCTCGCGCGCGGCGGTCGGAACGCTCTTGCCGACGTAGTTCGCCTCGATCGGGAGCTCGCGGTGTCCGCGGTCGATCAAGACTCCGAGGCGGAGCGCCCTGGGACGGCCGAGGTCGATGACGCCGTCCAGTGCGGCCCGGATGGTTCGACCCGTGTACAGGACGTCGTCGCAGAGGAGAACCGTCCGGCCCGCCAGGTCGAAATCGATCTCCGTTTTCTTCAACAGCGGCTGGGGCGCGACGAGGGAGAGGTCGTCTCTGTAGAGAGTGATGTCGAGCGTTCCCACGGGAAAGGGCCTCTCGACCAGGTCCCCGAGCCTTTTCGCGAGACGGTTGGCGAGGGGCACGCCGCGGGTGCGGATGCCGATGAAAACCAGGTCCGGCAGGTCCTTCTGACGCTCGGCGATCTCGTGCGCCATTCGATCGATCATTCGCCGGATCCTCTCCGCGTCGAGGATCCGCGTCTTCTTGACGAGCGTCTCAGCCAACGTCGGGGCAGTCTATGGGCGGACACCGGCCCCGTCAAGGTGAGCAGGCTCAGGAAATACGCGAAATTCCGGCGCCCCCGCCCCGGGCGGGTTTACAATCGTCGAAAAACAATATGGTCATTTACAACGCAGCCACGCGCGAGCTGACGGCCAAGATTGTCTACTACGGGCCCGGACTGGGCGGGAAGACGACGAACCTGCAGCTGCTCCACGAGCGTCTCGAGCCGAACACCGTCGGCAAGCTGCTCAATCTCTCGACGCAGACCGACCGGACCATCTACTTCGATCTGCTGCCCGTCGAGCTCGGAGACATCAAGGGCTACAAGATCCGTTTCCAGCTCGCGACCGTGCCCGGCCAGACGGCCTTCAACGAGACGCGCCGCGTCGTGCTCAAGGGCACCGACGGCATCGTCTTCGTCGCCGATTCGCAGTGGTCGATGCTCCCGAAGAACCTCGAAAGCTGGCAGAACCTGAAGGACAACCTCAAGGCGAACGGAGTGTCGTTCGAAGGGATTCCGGTCGTCATCCAGTACAACAAGCGGGACCTGTCGGACATCCTCTCCGTCGACGCGCTGCAGGAGGCCCTCGGCCTTTCGTCCTATCCGTTCGTCGAAGCGGTGGCGAGCGCGGGCCGGGGCGTCACGGAGACTTTCAAGTTGATTTCCAAGCTCACGTTCGTCGACCTGCTGCGGCGCCTCCAGGGACGCAAGCCCGAGGAAGCCGGAACCGCCCCGCCGCGCCGGGAGCCGGACGACCTCCTCTCATGGAAAGACTCTCTTCTGAACCGCGCGGGCGGACCGCAGGCTCCCGGGGCGTCCCCGGCTGGCGGCCCCCCCTTCGCGGCGGCCCCTCCTCCGCCCGTCCAGCCGTCGCCTTCGGCCGCGGAGAACTCCGCGATGCGCCGCTCTCTTTCTCTCGTGCCTTCCCTTCCCGACGAAGCGCCGTTCGAAACGGCGGACGAGGCCGACTCCGCCGCCGCCGGGCCTCCCGAGGCCGACTCGCCGTTCACCGAAGGAGCGCTCGGTTCGATCTCCGTGCCGACGCTTCCGGAACTCGACCGCGGCTCGCTCGAGACCGAGCAGCCCCTGGTCTCGCTCGAGTCGGCTCTCTCGCACGTGAGCGAACCGGAGATGCTCCAAGAGGCCTCCGAGTGGACGGCGCCGGAAGGCGTCGAGCTGCAGGAGCAGAGCGACGCTCCCGCTCCATATCGCGAAGAGGCCGCGGAACAATTCGCGAACGCGGACGCCCCTCCGACGCTTTCCGAACAGACCGTCCCGATGCCCGCGGTCGCCTCCGCAGCCGTGGAAAACGACGGTTCGGAAGCGTCGGAAAGGATCCGCCGCGTCGAAGCGCGCCTCGAAGAAACGCTTTCGGCACTGACGCGCGAGCGCGACGAGCGGCAGAGGGCTTCCGAAGTCGCGGCGGCCCTCGGATCCCGCCTGGAAGCTTTCGAGAGAGACTCCCGCTCCCTCGGCAAGGCACTCGGCGAGAAGCAGCAGGCGCTCGGCGAGAAGCAACAGGCGTTCGCCGAGCGCATCGAGAACATCGCGAGCGCCCTCGCACCACAGCAGGAGGCCAGCCGGGAGCTCGACGCGCGCGTGCAGGAGCTCTCCGATCGAGTCGCCGCCGGGGAAAAACGTCTGCGGACTTCCGAGGACGACGTTGCTATGGCGCTTCGGAGCGTCGGCGAGCGCGGCGAGAAGGTGCACCAGCAGGTCGCGACGCTGATCCAGCAGGTGGAGTCGCTCGTCGGGCAGGTGCAGAGCCTCGAGACGGCCCTCCGGGACAAGACGAGCCAGAGCCGGCGTGAAGCCGACGACATCCGGAGCGAGCTCCAGACGCTGCAGGGCCTCGTCGACGAGAAGACGGGCCAGGGGCGCCGCGAGAGCGAAGACATCCGCAGCCAGATCGCTCCGCTCCTCGAAGCCCACGGACAGAAGGGCGCGGCGGACGACCGCCTGGCGCGGGACTTCGACCGCCTGAGAGAGTCGCTGGCGGAGTCGCTGGGAGAGCTGTCGGAGCGCCTGCGGAGCGCCGTGAGGGGGATGTAGTTCTCTGACCGCTGACAGCTACTCCGTCCCCACCAGCTTCGACAAGAACCCTTCATCCTCGCGCCAGTCGGCGCGCACCTTGACCGTCAGCTCGAGGAAATACCTGCGGCCCGACTCCGCCTCGAGCTCCTCCCGGGCGGCGCGGCCGATCTCCCGGATCATCGAGCCTCCTTTTCCCACGACGATCCCTTTCTGCCCCTCTTTTTCGACGTAGATGGCGGCCGTGATGACCGTCAGGTTCCGGGCATCGTCCTCGCGAACGGATTCCACGACCACCGCGGAGGCGAAGGGAAGCTCCTCGCGCGTCCTCTCGAGGAGCTTTTCGCGGATTACCTCGGCGGCCCACTCACTCTCGGGAGTGGAGCTCAGGAAGTCGTCCGGATAGCCCGGCTCCCCTTCCGGTAGCGCCGCGGCGAGGGCGGAGGCGAGCGCCTCGACGCCGTCTCCCGTGGTGGCGGAGATCGGCACGACGTCCCGGAACGGGTATTGCCGCGCGAAGTCCGCCATGAGCGGCAACAGCGCCGGCTTCGAGAGTTTGTCGATTTTGTTCAGGGCGAGGAGGGCGGGCTTGCCGGCGCGCTCGAGCAGCTTCACGAGAAACTCCTCCCCCTTGCCCCGCCTCTCCGACGCGTCGATGACGAGGAGAACGACGTCTGACGTCGAAAGGGCGTCCGTCGCGTCGCGCACCATCGCGGAGTTCATCCGGTGCTCGGGCCGGTGGATCCCGGGTGTGTCCACGAGCGCGATCTCGGCGCCGGGCCGGCGCGCGACCCCGAGGATGCGCTTGCGTGTGGTCTGCGGCTTGTCGGAAACGATCGCCACCTTCTCGCCGACGAGACGGTTGACGAGAGTGCTCTTACCGGCGTTCGGCCTGCCGACGACCGCCACTTCGCCGGCGCGCACGCTCACTCGCGAACGGCGGGAACGGCCGCGGCCTCGATCCGCACGCGATGCACGCGGCGCCGGTCGGCTTCCTCCACCGTGAAGAGCAGGTCCGATTCGCGGTGGCTCTCTCCCGGCCGCGGGATATGCCCCAGCCGCGCCGCGAGGAAGCCGCCGAGGGAGGTGAACTCCTCCTCCTCGGGCCCCCGTCCGAAGAGCTCGCGCACGGTCTCGATGTTCTCCTTGCCGGAAACCGAGAACGCGTTGGGGCCCGCGGGAGTGACGGCCTCGCGCTCGTCCTCGTGCTCGTCCCAGATCTCGCCGACGATCTCCTCGAGCAGATCCTCGACCGTGACGAGGCCGGAGACCCCGCCGTACTCGTCGACGACGATCGCCATCCAGAGATGCCGCCGCTGGAACTCGCGCAGGAGCTCCGACACCTTCTTCGACTCGGGCACGAAGTACGCCTCCCGGAGGATCTCCGCGATCGCGCGGACGCTCTCGCGCCGCATCGCCTCGAACAGGTCCTTGACGTGCACCGTGCCGACGACCTTGTCGATCGTCCCGCGGACGACGGGCACGCGCGAGTACTTCGTGGACATGAAGAGGTCCGCGAGCTCCTCGGCGGAGGCGGCTTCGTCGATGAAGACGACGTCCGTCCTCGGAGTCATGACTTCGCGCACGCGCGTGTCCCCGAAGTCGACGATCGAGAGGAGCAGCTTCTCCTCTTCCTTCTCGAGGATCCCCTCTTCGCGGCCGACGTCGATGTACGCCTGGACCTCTTCCTCCGTGGCCGGCGTCGACTGCATGCGCTCGCGGTTGCCGAAGATCTTCCGGATGGGGATCGCGAGCGGGAGAAACAGCCACGAGGCGGCCGTCACGAGGGGCAGAAGCCGCTTGACGACTTTTTCCGGATCGGAGCCGGCTCCCAACCGCAGCAGGACGAGCTCCGTGAGCAGCCAGCCCAGGAAGAAGACGCCGCCGCCCCAGGCCCAGGGAGGATTCAGCCCGAACCCGGCGGAGGCGTGCACGATCGAGAGCAGCCCGGCGAGGAGGAGGATCTGCAGCAGCACCTTCGTGGTCGTCCTCGTGATCTCGACCTCTCCCGGGCCGGCGAGGAGGCGCGCCCGCTCGGGGTTCTCCTCGAGAAGGCCCCGCAGCCGGATCGAGGAGAGGCGGTCGAGTGCCAGCGCGAAGGTCTCGAAGAGCAGGAAGAGGAGATAGCAGAACGCGGCCGTGAGGAGAGCGATCAAGACGCCGCCTCCTCGCGATTTTGTTCCGCGATGCCGAGACGGGCGCGCACCCGCCCCTCCAGGGCATCCATCTCGCCCTGGTCCGTTTCGTGGTCGTACCCGAGCAGATGGAGGAAGCCGTGGACGAGGAGCCGGTCGAGCTCCCGCGCGGCGCTCTCACCCCGGCGGCGGGCCTGCCGCTTCGCGTAAGGCACCGACACGATCACGTCGCCCGCGAACACGCCGCCGGCCGCGGGGCCGCCGGCCGGGAAGGCGAGCACATCCGTCGGGCGATCGATCCCCCTGTAGCTCCGGTTCAAGGAGCGCATCTTTCGCTCGCCGCAGAAGAGGACGGAGATCTCGTCCACCCGCGCGCCCGTGATCCGGGCGGCGCGGGACAGCAGGTCGCGGACTCGCGCAGCCGCGGGAGAGCCCTGGACGCTGGAGCGCACTCCACAGATCACCGCGTGTCCGAAGCGCGCACGCCGGCGGGACGGGGGCCCGCGGCGGGCTCGGAGGCAGCTCCGAGATCTCCGGTCTTGCGGCGCGAACCGCGATTGAACTCGAAGCCCGGGTAGTCGATGCGGTGGTGGTAGATGTTCGAGACGGTGCGCTCGAGCGTCTCGACGATGATCGCGAGGTCCCGCATCGTCAGGTCGCAGTCGTCGAACTGCCCGTCGCGCAGGCAGTCGTCGACGATCGTCTGGATCATCGCGCGGATCTTTGCCGGCGTGGGCTCGATGAGCGTCCGCGACGCCGCTTCGACCGCGTCGGCGATCATCAGAATGCCATTGACGCGCGACGACGGCTTCGGCCCCTGATGCCGGTATTCCGTCTCGCGGATGGCCGAGTCGCCGGGAGCCGACTTGGTCAGCGCCTTCTGGTAGAAGTACCGGATCAGCTTCGTCCCGTGGTGCTCGCGGATCGCGGCGATGAGCTGCTCCGGCAGCCGCGCTTTCCGGGCGAGCTCGACGCCTTCTTTCACGTGCATGGCGATGACCAGCGCGCTCATCGAAGGCTCGAGGCGGTCGTGCCGGTTGGCGCCCTTGGGCTGGTTCTCGATGAAGTAGTCGGGCATCTTCGTCTTGCCGATGTCGTGGTAGTAGCCGGCGACGCGGGCGAGAAGCGCATCGGCACCGATGGCCTCGGCGGCCGCCTCGGCGAGGTGCCCGAGCACGAGCGAGTGCTGATAGGTGCCCGGGGCCTCGAGAGCCAGCGTCCTCAGGAGCGGCAGGTTCTGATTCGACAGCTCGAGCAGCCGGATGTCGGTCGTGACGTGGAACAGGTGCTCGAACGCCGGAAGAAAAACGCCGACGATCATCGCGACGAACCAGCCGCCGGCGAGACCGCCGAGGACGTCCGCCGCGAAGTCCCACCCGCGCGCCTCCCCGTTCAAGAAAGCAATCGCCGAGATCGACACCAGGTTCGCGGCCGCGACGATGCCGCCCATCGACAGCAGCACGCTGCGCGAGCGCAGCTTCCCGATGCCGAAAATCCCCGCGAGCGAGCCGGCGAGGGCGAACAGGACGAACGAGAAGCTCTGCCCCATGAGGATCCCTGCGCCGATCGAGTTGACGGCGGCGAACAGGAGCGCCGGTCCCATCCCCGCGACCAGGCTCGCCATGATGGCCCCGGCCGCGAAAGGAATCGCGTAGTACGTGTGCGCCGCCCAGGCGGAGCCCTCGAAGCTCGACGAAAGGCTCTGGGTCAGCACGAAAGCGCCGCGGGTCAAAAGGGCGAACAGGATGCCCGCACAGAGGACAGAGGAGTAGACGATGTCCGGCCGGCGTTCGCGCCGCCGCCGCCTCTGTCTGCGAGCGTCCACCCAGAACGCGAGCGCCGCCAACGACTGCAGCAGGAGGATGCCCGTCAGGCGCACCCACGAGGAGGGGTCCGCCGCGGACGCCCGCACGGCGCTGATCCACTCCGAGGCCTTCGGGGAGATCTCGTCTCCTTTGCGCACGATGACTTTCCCGCGTGGGATGCGGGTCAGCACCGTCTCCACCGATCGCGCGGCCTGGTCGCGCCGCCGGGCTGTCTCCGTCGCGTCGAACGTCAGGTTCGGGCGCAGGGCGGCAGCGAGGAACGCCGATACCTCCGTCAGGGCGCGTCCCTTCAGCGGACCGTCGGCGAACCGCTTCGCGACGGCGTTCTTCGCCTGGGAGCCGTATTCGACGACCTCGTCCAGGTCTTTCTTCCGCGTCTCACGTCCCGTTCGGAGGTCGCGGACCTCGATCCCGCGCTCGCGGTTCTGAGCCAGGATCTCGCGGTTGTCGACGACGCCCGCGCGATAGAGGTCGGCACCCGTCTGGATGAGCCGCTCCTCCATCTCCTCCGAGAAGTGATCCTGGGCGAGCGCCGACAGCGCCTCGTCGCCGATCGGAAGGTCGAAGGCGTCACGGACCGGCTGCGGAAGTCCTCCCTTGCGCCGCAGAGCGCCCTCGGCGGCTCGCGCCTTCCGGAACGACGCGTGGATCTCGGCGCTCAGGCGGTCGAGCGCGCCCGTGTCCCAGTCGTAGACCGGCAGGACCTCGGCGGATGCCTCGACGCGGCGGCGGCCGGTGGCCACGGCGTCCGGAACGATCAGGTCCCGGGGAGCGACGACGTCGCGGGTCGCGATCTGGCCCGGCTTTGCCGGGGCGCGCCGGAACGTGAAGCTCGGCGCGAACGAAAAAGTGGAAACGAGCACGTACGCGATCGCCCAACCCCAGAAGCGCCACGGTGTCGGCGGGGGTCCCTTGCCGTCCGCCGGCTCGCGGATCTCGCGTGTGTCGCGCTTTCCGCGCTTGCCGGGGAATCGAAATGAAAGCGTCGAGCGCCGTGATGGCGCGCCGGTCGGCATGCGTCGTTCAGCGGCCGGCGGCGGGTCGGCCGGCTTCGCGCTCCCGATCCATGGCGTCGTACGCGGTGATGATCGACTGGACGAGCGGATGGCGCACCACGTCGCGCTCGTCGAAGAGCACGAACTTGATCCCTTCGATGCGCGAGAGCAGGGCCTGCGCCTCCCGCAGTCCAGAGGTCTTCCCGGAAGGAAGATCGATCTGCGTCACGTCGCCCGTGACGACGGCCTTCGAGCCGAAGCCGATCCGAGTCAGGAACATCTTCATCTGCTCCGAGGTCGTGTTCTGCGCCTCGTCGAGGATGATGAAGGCGTCGTTCAACGTGCGGCCGCGCATGAAGGCGATCGGCGCGACTTCGATGATGCCGCGCTCGAGAAGCTTGGCGGTCTTCTCGTACCCGAGGATGTCGTACAGAGCGTCGTAGAGAGGACGCAGGTACGGGTTGATCTTCTCGACCATGTCGCCCGGCAGGAAGCCGAGCCGTTCGCCCGCTTCGACCGCCGGACGCGCCAGGACGATCCGCTTCACCTTCTTTTCGAGAAGAGCGGCGGCGGCCATCGCGACGGCCAGGTAGGTCTTGCCCGTTCCGGCCGGTCCGACGGCGAACACGAGGTCGTGCCGGTCGATGGTCTGGACGTAGAGCCTCTGCTTGACGTTGCGGGCCGTGACGACGGACTTGAGCGTCGGCCCGAACGGGCTGTCGAGAAAGAACTCGACGAGCGAGGCGTTCGGGTCTTCCTTGAGCACGCGGATGGCCGTCATCACGTCGCTGCCCCGCAAGGGGTAGCCGACGGTCAGGAGCTCGGAGAAGCCGGCCAGCAGGCGCCGGACGGCGTCCTCGGCTTCCCCCTGTCCGACGACCGAGATCTCGTTGCCGCGAGCCGCCAGCTTGACTCCGAAGGCGTCCTCGATGGCGCGGAGGTTCTCGTCCGCGATGCCGAAAAAATCCGTGATGCCCGCCTCGGGCAGTGTCAGCGCGGTCGTGGAATCTGGAATGGTGGTGGCTCCTTCAGGAACCCGCTGCCCTCGCCGGGCTCAGGCTCTCGGTTCGCACGGTCCAAACTACCATGCGGGCAAGGGGAGCAAAAAGCGGGCCCCGTCTGTTCCGGGGCCCGCGTCCGAGACAAGTGGCTGTGGAGGAGACGCTTGCGAGGGCTTACTTCCCGGCGTTGATCGCCTTCGCCACGTCCTCGAGGGCGTTTTCGACGGCGTCGCGGACGGTCGAGCCCTTGGACTTGTGGCGGATCTCACCGACCACGTTGCCCTTCGAATCCTTCACGAGGACCTCGACACCGACGCCCGGATTGGCCATCCAGCCGCCCCAGTAGCGGGCGCCGCCGTGGGGCTCCCACGCGTTGAAGATGTTGCCCTCGACGACGATGTCGGCCCCGGACTTCACGATCTTGAAGCCCTGCTTGTCGAGCCACTGCTCCATGTAGTCGCGGCCTTCCTTGGCGGCGTCGCGCGATTCGCGCCCCCGGCCGTTTTCGTCGAACTCCTTCACTTGCGCCGTCTTGTAGTTTCGCAGCGACCCGTTGGGGAAGTAGACCCAGTCCGCATCCTTGCCCTTGGTGAGCTTGTCGTAGTC